>NZ_WPCD01000196.1:0-6788 GCF_009741955.1 Halogeometricum sp. CBA1124
CGAGATGCTCACGATAGTCGCCCCGTTCTGGGCGTTCCTCGGCGGACTGATGGTGATTCAGGGCGCGTTCCGCGGCGCGGGTCGGACCCGCATCTCGATGGCGCTGTCGCTGATTTCGCGGTGGGTCGTCCGCTTCCCGGCGGCGTTCGTCCTCGCGTACGCGCTCTCGTGGGGCGTCACCGGGCTCTGGTGGGCGCTGTCGCTGTCGGGCGTCGTCACGTTCGCCGTCGGCTGTCTGTGGTTCCTCCGCGGCGATTGGCGCTCCGCCGTCGTCGGGAGCGCCGACGAAGACGCGTCCGACGACGCTCGACAGGACGACGAGGACGCGCCGTCCGTCGCCGACTGAGCGCCGGTCAGCGCGCCAGAGTCTCCCGTTTCCCAGAAAAAGTGACAAGTAGATGTATGTCCCACGTTCACTCATGTCGCACACACCAGACCTCCCCGAGGAGTACGTCTGTACCGGCTGTCACGCCATCTACGCCGGGACGGTGTCGAACGACGGCGACACCCACCACTTCGAGGCGCCGGACGAGTGCGCGGCCTGCGGTTCGACGGCGTTCGTACCGCTCGAACAGTACGTTCACGAGGCGAGTGCGTAAGCGGGACGTGGGGTTCACCGGGCGCGGGAGCGGTCCATCGGACGTGAGAGCCGAGACGGACCGCCCGTAGATTCATCGCTCTGGCGGCCCACGGTCGAGCGATGGCTGGCGAGTCCGCGGCCGTACGATGGGTGAATCTGGGCGTCCGGTTCGGACTGGAGATGGGGGCGTTGGCCGCCCTCGCGTACTGGGGAGTCCGAACCGGTGACGGTCTGCCCGCGCAGGTGGGTCTGGGGCTCGGCGCGCCTCTCCTCGCGGCCGTCGTCTGGGGACTGTTCGTCGCGCCGAAGGCCCGGTTCACGCTCGCGCCGGTCGCTCGACTCGGCGTCGGACTCGGGGTGTTCGCCGCGGCGGCGGCCGCCCTCGTCGTCTCCGGGTTTCCGACGCTCGGCGTCGCGTACGGGGCCGTCGCACTCGTCAACAGCGTGTGGGTGTACGCGAACGGCGACCTGTGACGGGTCGTCGGAAGGCGGTGATCTGTGACGGGTCGTCGGAAGGCGGTGATCTGTGACGGGTCGTCGGAAGGCGGCGACGGACGGGTTCGCTCCGGAGGGCTTCGACGGAGCGTCGACGGGGGTTCGGGTCGAGTCCCGACGAATTTAGTAGTCCCGATGGCCGGGACAGACGGCGGTGTCCCACTCGGTGCCGGGGATGGTCCGCTCTGCGAACGCGCCGAGTCCGAGTCGGTGCTCCCCGTCCGCCTCCGGGAACTCGTCGACGCTGGCGGCGGTGAAGTACATCGCGTACCGTTTCGGCCACTCGCCCCGTTCGTTGATCCGCTCGGCGTGGGCGGGACGCGCGAGTCGGTCCGTCTCCTCGGGGAGCGACACCCACTCGCCACCCTCGCGGACCACGAACTGGTCGGCGTGGCCGAGGAAGACGTCGTCCGGGAACGCCTCCTCGCCGAACGTGTCGTCCGGGAACTCCTCGTCGCCCGAGAAGGTGTCGTCCGGGAACGACACCTCGACGGCGAGGTACTCCGCGGTCCGCTCGCGGACCTCCATCCGGAGTCCCTCCTCCGTCTCGGCGCTCCCGCGGCCGGCCGTCGTCAGCATCGTCGTTCCGGCGGCGATACCGCCGATCGTTCTGAGCACGCTGCGCCTCGAAACCGTCTCGTCTGTGTCGTGGTCGAACATCGGTCGTTCCTCCAACCGCATCTGGATGGACGGGAACGCACGTGGTGGAACCAGTCGCTCGATACTCCGGCGCGTCGAAGCGGAGGCGGTCTAGGTATCTAGAGGGCGCGTCCCTCGGAGGGTCACGGCGGGGCCGAGGCGGCCGAGCGCAGACGGCGGAGGGACGACTCTCACGGCCGAGGGGCGGGGCTACTTCGAGGAGCGCTCGGCCTCCGCGACTGCGTCGGGCGCGTGAACCGCCTCGGGGTCAAGCCCCGAGGCTTCCCGTGGATTAGTCGGACACTCCCATCCGACCATCGGCCTGATAGCCTCGAACGGTCGGATGGGTCACGGTCGGGGCGTCCACAGCCCCCGATGCCTGCCGTCGCACCTTCCGAACAACGGGAAGGCTGTTGAGAGCAGGCACATTCCAATCGAGTTTCTTCACGCCTTTCACGGCGATGTTAACGCTTGCACCACGGTCGCTGTGGTCTTGATGACCACAGTCTTTGCATTTGAACCGCTTTTTGTGACGGTTCGCACGTTCCGTATGTCCACACATCGGACACCGCTGGCTCGTGTACGCAGGGTCAATCCACGAGGTCGGGATGCCCTCGAACGACGCCTTGTAAGACGTATAGAACTGTAGGGCACGGAACGGGAGGTGGTGCAAGCGTCGGTTCATTCGCGTGCCGTAGTCGATACTGTCGCGCATCTCTTTGAGGTCTTCAAAGGCGATGCACGGCTTCTCGAACTGTTGGCTCCACTCCACGATGTGCCGAGATACCTTGTGGAGTCGGTCGCGGACAAACCGTTCTTCGCGCCCTTCCAACGTGTCGTGGATGCTGTCTTTCCCGGCGTTCTGCACGCGCTTCCGCATCGTGAAGTAGCGGTGGCGCTCGAACTTGATTTCGGGGAAGTCGATGACCAACGAGTCCTCAACGCCATCCTCGGAGAGTCCGGTGAGAGCCACGTTGTCCTCATTCACGTCCACGCCGACAACCGTCCGTGAGTCCTGCTTGTCCCGAACTGTTTGTTCGGTGTTGGTGACGTTAACGTGCAACTCAGAAGTGTCGTTGTGGAACAGGGCCTCCGCCGTCCCAATCTTCCACTCGTCACTTTCGAGTGCGATCTTGAGAATATCGAGGTGAGCGTCACTCCCTTCGAGGACGCCCTTGACGTGGTTGTACGGTTTCGCGCTGATTCGGAACGCCACGTTGCCATCGTCGATGAGCGACAAATTGTACCCCTCCTCGTAGTTCGCACGAAGCGGGTACGCACCGTCTTTGGTGTGGCTCGGAAGCCCGAAGTCGTCGTACTCGTAGTAGTTCTCCATCGCTCCGAGAGCCTTGGCGACAACGCGCTGAGTCGTGTTCTTCACAAGGTTGGCGTCGTCTGCCACGCGGTCGGGAATCGTATTCCAGTCCACACCTTCTTTGGCGAGAAGGATGGTTTCGTTGTACACTCGTCGGGCTTCGAGCGTGGCGTCGTACAACAGGCTCTTGTTGCCACTCTGGATGTTGAGTTGGAAGTCCAGAGTCTTGACGAGAGCCTGTGAGCCTGTCATTCTTCGTCTTGTTTGGCGGGTTCTGAGGTTCGGACGACTTTCACGTCGGCCCCACGCCAGCGTTTAGGAACGGTGACGTGGGCACTGTTCCCGAACGGTTTGACCTCACCGTCGAGAACTTCCTCGCCGTCGATTTCGAAGCGATTCACCACACCTATGTATATATTTTGGATATACTTAATTGTGTTGGTGGAGTGGGTTCGATATGGGCGAGAAGCGGTCGAATCACACGGTGTACAACGCCAACTACCACTTCTTGTGGTGTCCGAAATACCGCCACTCGATTCTCGAACCCATCGAGGATTCGCTGGAAGCGAGTTTTCGCAACGTGTGCGACGAGTACGATTACGAGATACTGTCGCTCCACATCTCACCCGACCACGTACACCTGTTCGTGTCAGCCCATCCGAAGCACGCCCCGAGCGAGATCGCACGAACTGTCAAGAGCATCACGGCGCGGGAGATGTGGGACCAGCACGAGTCGTTCTTGGAGGAGTATCTGTGGGGTGGTGGATTCTGGGAACAGTCGTACTACATCGGAACGGCAGGAACAGTCTCAACAGAAACGATTGAGCGGTACATCGAGCGGACAGAACACGTCTAAGTGTCGGCTTCACCCTCGGGGTCAAGCCCCGAGGCACTCGCTTTGTTTTCTCTGGAGACACCCGAAGCGGGACGGCCTTCGCGTCCGGCGCCATTCCGGCGATTCCGGTCGTACCGGCGTTGCTCCCCGTCGCGATACCGGCGCAGTGGGTGCCGTGCGAGTCCACGTCGTCCGCGGCCCGTCGCATCTCCGTCTGCGGTTCGCCGAGGTAGGTGTACGGCGCGATGGTGTCGCCCGACGGAGGCAGGCGGACCTCGACTTTCTTGGCGCCGGGGACGGTGGGACTGCCGTCCGAACTCGACGCGCCGTCCGAGCGGAACAGTTTCCCCGCGGACATCGTCGCGTTCACGTCGGGGTGATCGTCTTCGATGCCGGTGTCGATGATGGCGACCTGTCTGCCGGCCCCCGTCGCGGCGTCGTGCGCCTCGAACGCGCCGGTCGTGTCGTCGTGTTTGTCCCACTGCATGTCGGCGAGGGCGTCGTCCGTCGACGCCGTCGTCCCTGTCTCCGCCGGGCCGAGCAGTCGATAGCCCTCGTTCGGTTCGACGGACTGCACGCCGCCGACGCCTTCGAGTTCGGACTGCGACTCCGCGAGGACGAGGTGGACCGAGTCGTCCGCGATGGAGGCGACGACTTCCCCGCCCGCGCGTTCGAGTCTCCGCCGGACGCCGTTGCCGCCGGCCGTCACGACGAACTGGTCTCGGTCGTCGTCGGCGCTGGCGGTACCCATCGCACCGAGGGCGACTGTGCTTCCCGCGACTCCCTTCAGGAGCGCACGTCTGCTAAGTGAAGGCATGGCGGACTGCTATGCTCGGTCGACCTAGTAAAGTCTTGGCAAATATTGCCAAATAATTACGTTTTCGGAGCTTGTATTTAACACAGGCCGAGCGACTGGTCAGAAGTCGAGACGGTACCGACGACGTGGAGTCTCCGGCGCGAGTCAGCCTCGTCGGAGACGACGATTTTCGTCCGTCCGACCGGTGCCGTCGTTCGACTCGTCCGGACCGAATCGAGCGTCGACTGTGGGATTCAGAATACCAGTATTGATACTCTTGCTGTCGCCCGGATTTGATTACTGCGCGGAGTTATTTCTATTCCGAGCGGAGAGGGGAGTAGAAACGGTGAAGAGCGAATCTAGCTACGGTCTGTCGGACCGGCAGCCGACGAACGTGCGGATTCCCTGATTCTCAAATATTAAATACGGGAACCGGGCAACGCAGTCCCAATGCTGTGTGACGTGTTCGTCGGTGACGGACGATGAGCGGTCGAGTGCGGGGCGGCGGCGCGGGGACGGCGGGCGTCGTCGAGGCGGTTCCGTCGCCGCTTCCGCCGGACGACGGGAGCGCGTGGTACGCCCCGGACGTCCGCGCGCAGTACGAAGTCGTCCCGGGCGCGTCGCCACCGTCCGCGACGACGACGGCGTCGGCTTCCGCTACGAGGTGGACGAACCGGGCCTCGGCCCGCGGGAGGAGGCGGCCTTAGCGCGGGTCAGAGACCACTTCTCGGTCGTGAACCGCCGCCGACCGCTGACGAGGCAGGGGACCGCCGAACGCGCCGCCGAGGGCGTGCCGCCGAAGTACCGCCGCGTGTTCGACCGTTTGCTCGACGTGTCGCCCGCGGCCCGGCGTCGCGTCGAGTACTACGCGCTCCGCGAGTTGCGACTGCTCGGCGAGGTGACGCCGTTGGCGCTGGACGACCACATCGACGTGGTGGACGTGGGCCGCGAGGGCGAGGACGGAACGCTCGTCGTCCACACGGAGAACTACGCGCCCGCGGCGACGGCGTACCGGACGGACGCCGAGTTCGCCGACCGGGTCGCGGGCGAGCGACTGCGGCACTACACCGTCCCGTTCGGCGGGTTCGACGTGGACGTGGTCCTGCACCGCGACCACCTCCTCGGCGACGACCGGTTCACCACCAAGTACGCCGTCCTCGAACCCGACCTGCTGCCGGGCGACGAGGCGCTCATCGCCGAGTGCAAAGAGCGCATCTGGGAGGCCAACGCGGGCGAACTCGTGGAGGACCGGGCCGCGTTCGTCCGCGAACGCGCCCGGCAGTTCCTCTCGCGTCGCCTGACGGCCCGGAACACCCGCGCGTGGGTCGAAGCCACCCGGTTCCGCGTGCGAACGGCCCTCGCCGAGTACGGTCTGGCCCTCCCGCCCGTCGACCGCCGGTTCGCCGAGGACCGACTGGACGACCTGGTCTACTACGTCCTCCGCGACTACGTGGGTGAGGGCGTCCTCACCGTCCCCATCCGCGACCCCAACTTGGAGGACATCGAGGCCAACCGCGTCGGCGAACGCGTGAAGGTCATCCCGCGTGCGGGCGTCGCCGACGACGACGCCATCGGCGGCGGCCGGGTCCCGACGAACCTCGCGTTCGACGACGAGACGAGTTTCGTCAACGTCGTCACCCAGTTGGCCGCCGCCGACGGTGTGGAGTTGAACGCCTCCCGGCCGTCGGCGAAGGTGAACCTCCGGCCCGAGGGCGTCGACGAGACGATTCGCTGCGCCGTCGCCCTGCCGGTCATCTCCGAGGGCGGCCCGCACGTCTCCATCCGCAAGCAGTCCGCGGAGCCGATGACGCCCGTGGACCTCGTCCGCCTCGACGCCCTCCCGATAGAGCTGGTCGCCCTGCTGTGGATGTTGTACGAACACCACCGCGTCGTCCTGTTCTCCGGGCCGACGGGCGTGGGGAAGACGGACGCTGATGAACGCGCACATGCCGTTCATCCCGTACGACCACCGCCCGGTCAGCATCGACGAAGGTCACGCGGAGGTGCGCCTACCGGGTTCGCACCCGACTCTCGCTGCTACTGTGACCAGGATTTCGTTACTGAGCGGTCCACGCGAGCTCTCGCCCGAGCCTCCACCCGCACAGTATGCCAGCCTACTGGGTCACCC
>NZ_WPCD01000064.1:0-16357 GCF_009741955.1 Halogeometricum sp. CBA1124
GCACTCGCGTACGCCGTCTTCGCCGACGCGGCGGCCCGAGGGAGCGACCACGCGCGGTTCTGGGCCGTCGTCTGCGCCGTCTCGCCGTTCGTCCTCGTCTACCTCCTCGTCCGCCGCCGACTCGGCGCGCGCGGCCGCCGACCGACCGCGAGCGACTGGCGCGCACGGCGCGGGTGCCGTCGCCGCCGCGTTCGTCGCGGGAGCCGTCTTCGCCCCGCCCGACCCACTCACGCAGGTGCGGTGGTTCTGGCCGTCGCTCCTCGTCGCACTCCCCCTCTCGTACTACGCGTTCCACCGGGCGTGAGTCACCGCGTCCCGGCGACGGTCACGCGCCGTCGCCCTCGTCGGTCCCGGCGTTCGCGTCGTCTCCGGCGCTTGCGTCGCCGCCGGCGCCGCGTCGTCTCCGTCGTCCAGTTCCGCGCCGACATCGGCCCCGCGGGGACGCCCGCCACCGTCGCCCCCGGCGGCACGTCCCGCGTGACGAGGGAGTTCGCGGCCACCTGCGCGCCCTCGCCGACGCGGACGCCCGGGAGGAGCACGGCCTTCGCGCCGATCATCGCCCGGTCTTCGACGACGACTTCGCCGGTGCGGTACTCGTCCTGCAGGAACTCGTGACAGAGGATGACCGAGTCGTAGCCGACGATGACGTCGTCGCCGAGCGTGATGAGTTCCGGCCAGAACACGTCCGGCGTCGCCTCCAGCCCCCACGAGACGCCGCGGCCGACGGTGACGCCGAGTCGGCGCAGCGCCCAGTTCTTCCACCGGAGGAAGGGGGCGATACGCGCCACCCACACGAGGAGGTAGTTCAGGACGACTCGCCAGACGGGCTTGGCGTCCGTCCAGTACTGCAGGGAGTTCAGCGGTCCGGGCGTCGGATGGCGCTGCACTCGGTGGTGTCGGCCGCCCGCCGCGTCGTTGTCGTCGCTCACGGCCGTCGATTGGTCCCGTTCGGATAAAAGGCTCCGCGTCCCGGGGCCGCCTCACGCCGGGTCGGAGACCGGTTCCTCCCCGCGCCGAAGCGTGTCCGCGCCCCACCAGACGGTGACGAAGAGCGCTGCGACGGCCGTCGCGGCGAACCCGTAACCGTACAGGGCGGGCGTCAGCCCGACGAGTTCACCGGCGAGGTTACCCGAGAAGTGAAAGGCGACGACGACCAGCAGGCTCCGGCCGGTGTTGTTGTACAGCCACGTGTAGAGCACCGCGCCGAACACGATGCTCCCGAGGAACGGGACCGGTTCGGGCTGGAACGTCGTCGTGCTGTAGTACCCCTCCATGAACAGCAGGGGCACGTGCCACGCCGCCCACGTCACCCCGAGGACGAGGCTGGCGACGAGCGCCGTCCACCGCGCCTGAAGCCGGTCGAGCCAGTACCCCCGCAGGCCGACTTCCTCGGGTAACGGGAGCAGCAGCGAGAACGCGAGGAGGCCGAACAGCCCTATCGGGTCGAGGAGGCGGTCGAGGCCGGCGACTTCGAGCGGTGCGTCCGTGACGCCGGTGACCAGGCCCACGGCGGCGACGACGAGGTTGAGCGCAGGGTAGAGCCAGCAGCGCCGCCGCCCACCAGCGCGGACGGACGCGACGCACGTCGGTCAGCCGACGCCACAGGTCACGGAGTCCGGCCCGTCCGCTGGCGAGCCACGTGAGACCCAGTCCGGCGATGACGGGGCTGAGACCCCCGACGAGGAAGAACGCCACGTTCGGGAACGACCACACCGACTCCCCGGAGGCGACGACGAGCGCCCACCAGGCGTACGCCCAACCGAGATAGACGACGGGGAACGCCCACGGGGAACCGACGCCGCGGCCGCGGAGGCGGGCGACGCGTCCGTCCCGCCCGCGTCCGCCGTCGCCGTCGCTACGTCCGTTGTCGTCGTTGCGTCCGCCGTCGTCGACGCCGCGCGTGTCGTCCATCGCGACCACCGACTCGTCGTTCGTCGCGCCGGAGCAACAATCCGACGCCCGATTGTCAGCCCCCGAGAAGGCGGTTACTCGTCGCGCAACTCGGCCACGTGTCGATGCGGCGTTGCACGAGTTCGGGCTTACCGATGTCGTGCCGGACGCGCAGGCCCTCGCCCGCCGCGGCGAGTCCCGCCTCCGCCGACCGTTCGGCCGCCTCGATGGTGTCTTCGACGCCGACGACGGCGAACGACCGCGAGGTGGTCGTGTAGAGGCCGTCCTCGCGGGCGTCGACGCTGGCGTAGAACAGGAGGGCGTCGCCGACGTTCTCCTCGTCCACCTCGATGCGCGCCCCCGAATCGGGGTCCGTCGGGTAGCCGTCGGGGACGGCGTACTTGCACACCGTCGCCTTGCCCGCGAACTCGAGTTCCGGCAGTTCGTCGCCGTCGCGGCCGGCCGTCACCACGTCGAGGAACGGCGTCTCGAGGACGGGTAGCGTGTTCATCGCCTCGGGGTCGCCGAACCGGGCGTTGAACTCCACTACCTTCACGCCCTCGGCCGTGAGCATGAACTGGCCGTAGAGGACGCCCTTGTAGTCGTCCAACGCCGCCACGGTGGCCTCCAGAATCTCGACGGCCGCCGCGTAGTCGTCGAACGACATGAACGGCAGTTCCGCGGCGGCGTCGCTGTAACTGCCCATGCCGCCGGTGTTCGGCCCCTCGTCGCCCTCGTAGGCGCGCTTGTGGTCCTGTACGGCGGGCGTCGGGCGCACGTCCCCGTTCGCCACGAACGCCTGTACGGTGAACTCCTCGCCGACGAGTCGCTCTTCGAGGACGACTTCGTCGTAGTCGGAGTCGCGCAGGTACGCTTTGGCCTCCTCTTTCGTCACCTGGTCGCCGGTGACCTTCACGCCCTTGCCGCCGGTCAGACCGGCGGGCTTGACCGCCAGGTCGCCGTCGTAGTCGTCGACGTACTCGCAGGCGGCCTCGGTGTCCTCGAACACGGCGAAGTCGGGGCAGCCCGGAATCGACTCTTCGGCCATGAACTCCCGCTGGAACGCTTGTCCGTCTCGATGCGGGCGTCGTCGGCCCGGGGGCCGAACGTGTAGACGCCGGCGTCGTCGAGGGCGTCCGCGACGCCCGCTTCGAGGGCCGACTCGGGGCCGACGACGGCCACGTCCGCGCCCACCTCGGTCGCGCAGGCGACGATGTCGTCGGCCGCCGTCTCCGACACCTGCTCGAACCCGGCCGCGAGCGACGCGATGCCGGGGTTGCGGTTGCTCGCACACGCGTACAGTTCGCAGTCGGGGCTGGCAGTCAACGCACGCGCGATGGCGTGTTCGCGGCCGCCGCCGCCGACGAGAAGCGCCGTCTCCGTCATACGCGAAGTCACCTCACACGAGAGTGTAAAGGTTGTTCTTTTCACGACCGGTTCTGAACACGTTCGTGCATATTCTTGGGCCGGCGGGGGCTCGCGACTCCGCGTCCCGGCCCGCGCGAGGAACTCTCAAACGCCCCTTTCACTCACCGGAAGGCCCTTTCTGGTCCCTCCGAGACGGGGTGTATGGTCTCTCGCAGACGCTTCCTCCGACTGGGCGCGGGCGCGATAGCGGGGGCGACGACGACCGGGTGCGTCGGCAGTCCACGCCGCGGCGACGGCACCGCCTCGGCCGACACCGCCAACGCGACCGAATCGGCCCCGAACGGGGCCGACGACGCCCCGACGACGACGCCCGGCGACCTGCCGACGTGGTCGCCCGACTGGACGCTGTCGTTCGACGACTGGCACGTCTTGGGTCTGGACGCCGCCGACGCCGCCGACGCCGGCGGGCCCCTGTACGTGACGCTGAGTCGGGACGGCGGCGACTCGGCCGTCGCGGCCGTCGACCCCGGCGACCGGTCGGTCCGGTGGCGAACGCCGATGGACGGCGAGGCGGTCGGCGGGTCCCACGCCTCCTACCAGCGAATCGCCCGCGGCGGGTGGGGCGTGACGCTCGACAGCGACACCGTCTACGCGGTGGCCGGCCGGGCCGACGAACGGGAGTGGACCGCCCTCCACGCGTTCGACCGGGCGTCCGGCGACGAACGGTGGTCGCTGGAACGCGACCGGGAACTCGGCGTCGCGGGCGTCTCCGCGGGCCTCCTCGTCGCCACCGGTCTGGAGTTCTTCCCGCCGGCCGACCAGACGCCGATGAGCCATCAGACGCCCGAGGAACCGCTCACGACGGTCGTCTACGGGGTCGACCCCACCGACGGAACGGTCGCGTGGGAACGGACGTTCACCGCCGTCGAGGACGTCGCCGTCGGCGAGTGGGGCGTCGTCGTCGCCACCGACGGCGGACTGGTCGTCCTCGGCCGCGACGGTGCGAGGCGCTTCACCGTCGGCGACGGCCCGGCGACGCGGGTCGAAGTCGCCGGCGACCGAGCGTTCGTCCTCACCGGCGAGAACGAGGGGGCGACCCTGTCCGGCGTCGCGGCGAACGGCGACGTGGACTGGCGGTACGACGCGCCGGTCCACGAACTCCGCCTCGCCGGCGACCGACTGTACGCCGGCGGCGACGCCGTCGTCGCAGTCGACGCCGACGGCACCGTCGTCTGGCGCGACGACGACTACGGGCAGTGGTTGCTCCGCGACCCCGACGGCGACACGCTCTACACGCGGTCCGGCGTCCGACAGGACGCCGCGACGGCGTACGACGCCGCGGGCGGCGAACGCTGGACGTTCGCCCCGCCGTCGAACAACGCGTGGCCGGAGGCGGCGACGAACGACTCGCTGGTCGCCACCGCCATCACCGCCGAGGACGCCGACGACCCGTTCAAGACCGTCTACGCCGTCGACTCCGCGGGCGAGGCCACCGCCTCGTTCGGCCGCGACACCGTCTTCGACGCGTCGGCGTCGCCGACACCGCCTACCTCGCCGACGGCCGGTCGACCCTCCTCGCCCTGACGCCCTGACGCGGCCGACCCCGCCGGCGACGCACCGAGTCGCCGTCTCCACGGTCCTTTAGTCGCCGCGGCACCGTCCTTCGGGTATGAGCGACGCGTTGGGGCGCAATCGGTTGGCCGACGAGCAGAGCCCGTACCTCCAGCAACACGCCGACAACCCGGTGAACTGGCAACCGTGGGACGAGACGGCCCTGCAGGCCGCCCGCGAGGAGGACCGCCCCATCTTCCTCTCGGTCGGCTACTCGGCGTGCCACTGGTGTCACGTCATGGCCGACGAGAGCTTCGAGGACGAGGCGGTGGCGCAGGTGCTGAACGAGTCGTACGTCCCGGTCAAGGTGGACAGAGAGGAGCGACCCGACCTGGACCGAATCTACCAGACCATCTGCCAACTCGTCTCCGGCGGCGGCGGGTGGCCCCTCTCCGTCTGGCTCACGCCGCAGGGCAAGCCGTTCTACGTCGGCACGTACTTCCCGAAGGAAGAACGGCGGGACAGGGGCAACGTCCCCGGCTTCCTCGACCTCTGCCGGTCGTTCGCCGACGCGTGGGAGAACGACCGCGAGGAGATAGAGAACCGCGCCGAGCAGTGGACGAGCGCGATTCGCGACCAACTGGAGGAGACGCCGGACGACCCGGGCGAGTCGCCCGGCACCGAGATTCTCGGCGAGGTGGCCAAGGCCGCCCTCCGCGGCGCGGACCGCGAGTACGGCGGCTTCGGCTCCGGCGGCCCGAAGTTCCCCCAACCCGGCCGCGTCGAGGCCCTCCTCCGGTCGTCCGTCCACTCCGGCGAGGACGAACCGCTCGCCGTGGCGATGGAGACGCTGGACGCGATGGCGAACGGCGGCCTGTACGACCACGTCGGCGGCGGCTTCCACCGCTACGCGACCGACCGACAGTGGACCGTCCCGCACTTCGAGAAGATGCTGTACGACAACGCCGAGATTCCCCGCGCCTACCTCGCCGCGCACCGCCTCACGGGCCGCGCGGACTACGCCGAAGTCGCCCGCGAGACGTTCGACTTCGTCGCGCGGGAACTCCGCCACCCCGACGGCGGCTTCTACAGCACGCTCGACGCGCAGAGCGGCGGCGAGGAGGGGACGTTCTACGTCTCGGACCCCCGAGCAGGTGCGGGATACGCTGGCCGACGAGACGCGCGCCGACGTGTTCTGCGACTACTACGGCGTCACGTCCGGCGGGAACTTCGAGAACGGCACCACCGTCCTCACCGTCTCGACGCCGGTCGACGAGGTGGCCGAGGCGCACGGGCTGACGACCGAGGACGTCGTCGACCACCTCGACGCCGCCCGCGAGACGCTGTTCGAGGCCCGCGAGTCGCGGACGCGGCCGCCCCGCGACGAGAAGGTGCTGGCCGGCTGGAACGGCCTGATGATTTCGAGCCTCGCGCGCGGCGGCCTCGTCCTCGGCGACGAGTACGCCGAACTCGCGGCCGACGCGCTCGAGTTCGTCCGCGACCGTCTCTGGGACGCCGACGAGCGGAGGCTCTCCCGCCGGTTCAAGGACGGCGACGTGAAAGGTGCGGGCTACCTCGAGGACTACGCCTTCCTCGCCCGCGGCGCGTTCGACCTGTACCAGACCACGGGCGACGTGGCCCACCTCGCGTTCGCCGTCGACCTCGCCCGCGAAATCGTCGCGTCGTTCTACGACGAGGCGGCGGGGACGCTCTACTTCACGCCCGCCGACGGCGAAGCGCTCGTCACCCGCCCGCAGGAGCTACAGGACCAGTCGACGCCGTCCAGCGTCGGCGTTGCCGTCTCCCTGCTGTCGGACCTCGACGCCTTCGCCCCGGACGCCGACTTCGCCGCCGTCGCGGGGGCGGTGCTCGACACGCACGCCGACCGCATCCGCGGCCGGCCGCTCGAACACGTCTCGCTGGCGCTGGCGGCCGAGAAGCGCGCCCGCGGCGGGTCGAAGTCGTCGTCGCGGCCGACGGCCTTCCCGAGTCGTTCCGCCGGTCGCTGGCCGAACGCTACGTCCCCGACGCCGTCCTCTCGGTTCGGCCGCCGACGGACGACGACCTGTCGCCGTGGCTGGACGCGCTGAGTCTGGACGAGGTGCCGCCGGTCTGGCGGGGTCGGGAGATGCGCGACGGCGAACCGACCGTCTACGCCTGCGAGGGCCGCGCCTGTTCGCCGCCCGCCCACTCCGTCGAGGAAGCGCTCTCGTGGTTCGAGGGCGGCCCGGACGTGGACCTCGACTCGGACGTGGACCTCGACTCGGACGTGGACTTGGACGACGTGGACGCGGGCTTCGACTGACCCGCTCGTCCGGCCGTCGCTCACGCCTCGCCGCGTATCTCTCGGCCGTCGAACCGCCGGAGCGTCTCGGCGAGGAACGTCGCCACTCGCTCCGCCCGTTCGGCGTCTCCACAGGGAAGCGCCGCTGGCGGGCGGTACAGTTTCTCCAGCGTCCACGTCAGCGCCTTCCCGATGGGGTCGTCGGAGACGGGGCCGTCCAGTCCCCATGACAGTCGGAGCGTCGTCCCGTCGGCGGCGACGGCGACGCCGCGGAGATTGGCGATGCCGTAGCAACTCGCCCGCCGTTCGTCCAGCGTCTCTTTGCAGACGGCCGGACCGACGCGCCACCTGCGCCCGTCGGCCTCCCACTCGCGGAACTCGTCCGCGACCAGACAGGCCGGAAGTCCCGAGAGCGCGTCTTCGGCGGCCGCGAACGCCGCCTCGGGGAGCGCGTCGGCGTCGACTCGGAGGTCCGAGTGGTGCGGCATCGCGCTCAGCGCGGTCCGCCCCTCGCGCGCGAGTTCCACCTCGAAGACGAAGTGTCGGCCCGCGATGCCGCCCGCCAGTTCGACCAGACGTGAAAGTGCATCCAAACCCGTTCCGTCGTCCACGAGTTCGACGCGCCACGCTTCTCGGGAACTCGCGTCGTCGCCCGGCGCGCGCTCGAACCGGTCGCGGACCGCCTCCCACGCCTCGCGGCAGTCCTCGCCGTCCGGTTCTTCCTCCAACCACGGGTCGTCGAGTCTGACGAGTCCTCGGTCGGCGTACGGGACCAGCGAGTCGACCGTTCGCGCGAGCGCGCCGGCGTAGTCGTCGCTCAGGAGCGTGTGCGTGCCTTCGAAGTCGTCTGCGGGCATCTGTGGAGGGGAGGGGTAGATAGGTCCGGAGCGGGGACGGGGCTGGAGACGCGCTACTCGGAGAGTTGCCGGGCGAGGTAGACGGCGACGGAGACGCGTTCCTCCTCGACGAAGCGGGCGACTTCCTCCCCTTCGCGTTCGACGACGACGGTGGGGATGCGTTCGACGTCGTACTCCTCGACGAGGGGGCCGACCTTGCTGCCGTCGTCGGCCTTCTCGACGGGGTAGTGTTCGACGTTCTCTTCGGGTACCTCCGCGGCCCGCAGGGCGGCGGCGAAGTCCGGCAGTTGAGTGCGGCAGTCTTTGCACCAGTCACCGCCCCACACCTTGAAGACGAGTCCGTCCTCGGCGAGGGCGTCCACTGCGTCCTCGTAGGAGGCGGCGTCCCACGCGGGGTTCGGCTGCATCGTGTCGAGCGTTCCGGATTCGGCGTCGGCCATGCGACCGGGTAGCGGCCGCGGCGACGTAAAGCGCGCGGTGGCGGAGAGGTTCGCCGTCCGTCGCGCGGTGCGACGCGGATTCGTACCGGCCGCGGCGGGTATCGGCGTCTCTTGCCCCCGTCCGCCACCGTTTTCGGGCCGAACCTACTACCGGACGACGATGGACGCCAACATTCTCGAAACCATCGGCTCCCCGCTGGTCGAGGTGTCGTCGCCCGAGGGCGCGACGATAGCGGCCAAGGTGGAGTCGAAGAACCCCGGCGGGTCGGCGAAGGACCGCCCGGCACTCGCCATGATCGAGGCGGCCGAACGCGCCGGCGAGATAGCGCCCGGCGACCGACTGGTCGAACCGACCAGCGGCAACACCGGCATCGGACTGGCGATGGTGTCCGCCGCGAAGGGGTACGACCTGACCATCGTCATGTCGGCGTCGGCCTCGAAGGAGCGGCGCGAGATAATGCGCGCCTATGGCGCGGACATCGAACTCGTCGAGGGCGACATCTCCGCCGCGAAGGACCGAGCGGACGAACTGGAGGCCGAGGGGATGACCCAACTCCGTCAGTTCGAGAACGAGTCGAACCCCCGTGCGCACTACCGCACGACGGCCGAGGAGATTCTCGAACAGGTGGGCGACCGAGAGATAGACGCCCTCGTCGCCGGCGTCGGCACCGGCGGGACGCTCTCGGGCAACGGCCGTCGCCTCCGCGAGGAGTTCCCCGAGATGGAGGTCGTCGCCGTCGAACCCGCCGAGAATCCCGTCCTGTCGACGGGCGAGGCCGGCAGCGACGACTACCAGGGGATGGGACCGGGGTTCGTCAGCCCGAACCTCGACACGGACCTGATAGACCACGTGGAGACGGTCCCGCTCGAAGACGCCGAGGCCGAGTGTCGCCGCCTCGCCCGCGAGGAGGGCATCCTCGTCGGCCAGTCCTCGGGTGCGTCGAACCTCGCGGCCAAGCGCGTCGCCGAACGACTCGCCACGCCGGAGGCGAACTGCCCCGAACCGCCCGAACGCTACGTCGTCGAGGACGTGCCCGAGGACGGCGACGCCCGCGCGGACGGCGGCCCCGGCCGCTCCGAGTCGGCCGACGACTGCCCCCTCGTCGTCACGGTGTTCTGGGACAGCGGCGAGCGCTACATGTCCACCGGCATGTTCGACTGAAGGAACAGGCGGACGAGCGAGTTCACGCGCTGCGGCTGTTCTCTGGGCGGCCAGTGACCGCACTCCGGGAGGTTCGCACCTCGGCGTCGGGCACCAGCGACCCCGCGCGCACCGACCACGCCGAGGGGACGAACCTGTCGTCCTCGCCGTGGACGAACAGCGTCGGCACCGCGAGATCCGGGAGCCGGTCCACGTAGTTCGTCCGGGGGCCGGTGAAGCCGACTTCGGCCCGCTGAAACGCGCGCCACGCGCTCCCGTCGTTCTCGGCGGCCGCCTCGTACACCTCGTCCACGACGCGTCGGCGGACGTTCCCGTAGGCGACGATGGCGCGGACGGCGAAGTACGCGAGCGTCCGACTCCGCGCGGTGGCGCGCCACGACCACTCCGACAGGCGGGGCAGGCGGACGAACAGCGCGCCGAGCGGACCGCCGGGCACCGACCCGCCGAGCCCGTAACTGTCGATGGCGACCAGCGCCGACACGTCGTCGGGGTGTTCGAGGGCGTAGCCGAGCGAGATGGCGCCGCCGAGGGAGACGCCGACGAGCGCGGGGGATTCGACGCCCTCGGCGTCGAGGAACCGTTCGAGGACGCGCACGTAGTAGTCCGTCGTCGGGACGCGTTCGGGCGGGTCGCTGTCGCCGTACCCCGGGAGGTCGACGGCGTAGACGCGGTAGTCGTCGCTCAGCGCCGGTATCAGCTCGCACCACGACAGTTCGGCGCTGTCGAGTCCCCCGCCGTGGACGAGGACGACCGACGGGTCCGACGGTTCGCCGGCGACCAGCGAGGAGACGCGCAGTCCGTCGAGCGTCGTCTCGCGTCTCGTCGCGCCGTGGGGGACCTGCATACGGGTCCCTTCTGCGTTCTGGGAAAAAAAGCTATAGGCGCGTCTGACTGTCCGCCCGGCCGCGGCGACGACCCGCCGGCTACCCGCTGACTACCCGCCGACTACCCGCCGAACTCCGACTCGGCCACGCGAACGACCACCGTCTCCGCCACGTCGCGGAGGTCGTAGGACGGTATCGACCCGTCCGGGCGGCGCGAGACGTACATCGGTTCGACCAGTCGTCCGTCCTCGACGCGTAGACGGCGAGGAGTTCCTTCGTCTCCTCCGGGCGGACGTCGCCGTCGCGGACCCCCTCCGCGAGGCGGCGCGAGAGCCACTCGTCGCCGGAGACGCTCGGCTCCATCACGAACACGTGGTCGACGAAGCGGACGAGATACCAGTTCAGGTCGTTACACAGCGAGACGGCGGCGCCGATGCTCACGGTGTCGACGGCAAGCGAGTTCTCGAACGGGTCGGAAATCTCGTAGGTCGAGAGGGCGGCCCGCGCCGTGTCTCTCGACAGCAGTTCGTACTGCACGTTCACGTCGGGCGACCCGACGAAACAGACCCGCGTCACGTTCGGTCACCTGACGCGGGCGGGCTTTATCGGTTCCGATGCGGCGGCCGCGCCGTCAGTCGATGCGGTCGAACGTCGACACCCACTCGTCCGCGCACGTCTCGTCACAGAACGAGAGGAGTCTGCGCTCCCGCGTCAACTTCTCGCGGCGGGTCCGCGGACGTTCGCGGTCGAGTTCTACTTGATAGTGGGCGTCGTCGAGTTCGACGGTCGCACCGCACGCCGGGCAGGTGTCGCTCCCGCGACGCCATCGGGCGCGGGGAGTGACCTGCCTGACGGTCCACCCCGCACCGGCGTTCGAGGAGGGGGGGCGGCGAGTCTCTGTCATCGGACGGACGTACGCGCTTCAGCTATGTAAACCCATTTTACACCGGTCGTTCATTGGAAAACACGTACGTTCGTGTAGTTATCTCTCGGCACGGGACAGATACTCACACAACCGCCGGACTGCCGCGGTCGGCTCAGTCGAGGTCCGCCACCGAGGCGGACTCGCCGGCGTCGCGCGCCATCGCGAGCAGTTCGTCGGGTTCGCGGTCGACCACCGCGTCGAGGGAGGCGTTCGTCTCCGGGTGCGCCGGCGCGACACGCTCACAGCCGGCGGGGAGCGTCGAGTCGTCGTACGTGCCGATTCGCCGGGCCTCGGCGACGATGTCGGACTTGTCCGCCGTCAGGAGGGGGCGGTGGACCGGGAGCGTCGCCGCCGCGTCCGTCGCGGCGATGTTCGCGCCGGTCTGACTCGACTTCTGTCCGAGGGACTCGCCCGTCGCGACGGCGTGGGCGCCGTCCCGTCGGGCGACTGCCTCCGCCATCACCAGCATGGCCCGGCGGAGCGACAGCATGCGGGTGTCGCCGACGTCGGCGACGAGTCGGTCCACCACCGCCGACCCGTCCACGACGCGGGGGCGGACGTCCTCGCCGGGGGCGCGTTCGGCGAGCGTCCGTATCACCTCGAACGCCCGGGCGCGATGGTCCGCCCCGCCGTAGTCGCCGAGGTCCACGTAGACGGGCACCGGGACGCACCCGCGACGCATCAGTCGCCACGCCGCGACGGGCGAGTCGATGCCGCCGCTGACGAGGACTGCCACGCGCCCCTGCGTGCCGAGGGGGAGCCCGTTCGGGCCCTCGAACCGGACGGTGGAGACGAACGCGTCGTCGCCGCGGACCTCGATTCGGTACGTCCGGTCGGGGTCGTCCAACTCGACGGGCGCGCCCGTCAGTTCCTCGACGAGTCGGCCGCCCTCGACGTTCAGGTCCCGACCGGAGAACGCGTGTCTGTCCGCGGGGCCGACCCGCGTGCCGTCGACGGCGAACGACTCCTCGGGTCCGTGGTCGCGGGCGAGCGTTCGGAGTGCGTCGAAGACGTCGTCCCGCGTCGCCTCGACCACGAGGACGGGGCGAGCGAACGCGACGCGGGGAGCGTCGCCACCGCTTCGGCGACGGCCTCCGGACGGGGCGTGCGGACGACGAGACGGGACCACCGCCGGTCCACCTCGCCAGCGATGCCGCGGGTTTCGAGGAGTGAGCGGACGCTCCCGGCCAACCGGTCGGCCATCTTCGCGCGCACCTCGCTGCTCTTGGTTCCGAACTCGCCGAATCCGACGAGGACGGCGTCCGCTTCGGTCACAGACGGGCTACTGTGTCCACCGATATGAGGCTAGCGCCTCGGCCGAGTCGCGACCGATGACGCCTCCCGGTCCGCACTCAGAACCGGCCCATCCGGAACAGGTCGGTGTCGTGGTCGGTGGTCCCGTCGAGGGCGAGGTCCGCGAGTACCTCCCCGACGACGCTCGCGAACTTGAAGCCGTGACCCGAGAAGCCCGCGCCGACGGTGACCTGCGGGTGGTCGGGGTGTCTGTCGAGGACGAAGTGTCCGTCCGGAGTGTTGGTGAACAGGCACGTGGCGAGTTTCATCGTCGGCCCGGCCCCCGTCGGGAAGCAGCGTTCGGCGTAGTCTCGGAGCACCCGTTCGTCCGCGGGGCGCGGTTCGCGGTCCATCTCGTCGGGGTCGACCGTCTCCTCGAAGTGGTTGAAGCGCCCGAACTTGAAGCCCGGAACGTCGTGTCTGGGGAAGCCGTAGTAGTGGGCGTCACCGTCTTCGTGGACGAACACCGGGAAGTGCTCCGGGTCGACGCCGGCGGGTCGGTCGGCTGAAGCCACGCGAGTACCTGCCGTTCGGGGACGGCGACGCCGCGGAGTTCGGGGACGAGTTTCGGCGCCCACGCGCCCGCGGTCACGACGAGTCGGTCCGCCTCGTACGTCCCCTTCGGCGTCGTCACCCGCACGCCGCCGTCGGGCAACGGCGCGAAGTGCCGCATCGGTTCGCGCGCCCGAATCTCCGCGCCCTCGGCCTGCGCGGCCTCGACGTGGGCGACGATGCACTGCTCTGGGACGAGGAAGCCGCCGTCGGGTTGGTAGACGGCGCGGTGGCCCTCGGGCAGGTCGTACCCCGGGAACCGTTCGTTCACCTCGGCCGCCGAGAGCAGTTCGTGGTCGATTCCGTGGGCCTCGCAGGACCGCCGTGACCCGTCGAACACCTGACTGTCGGGCGGTCCGGCGTCGATGCCGCCCGTGACGAAGAGCAGGTCGCGTCCGGTTCGCTCCTCCAACGCCCGCCACAGGTCGTAGGACCGTTCGACGAGGGGGACGTACGCCGGGTGTTCGTACTGCGCTCTCCGGATGATTCTGGTCACCCCGTGCGAGGAACCCCTCTCGTGCGGGATGTCGTAGCGCTCCAGTCCGAGGACGTCCGCCCCGCGGGCCGCCAGGTGGAACGCCGTCGCACTCCCCATACCGCCGACGCCGACGACGACGGCGTCGTATCGACTCTGCATGGTCGCCGTTCCCGGCCGGCGGTAAAGTAACTGCTGTCGAACGCGTCGCCGGCGCACCCCGACGGGGTCGTGCGTCTATATACTCCACGTTTGTGAACTAATATCAAGGTGTGGCGCATAGGTTACCAATATAAAACGCTTAATGCGGTCGTGGTCATCGGTTCGTAACGAGTGACCGCGGAAAACGTGCCGTACGTTCGAACATCTACTGCCGAACTCCGCTGATGGAAGATACATTGGGAATCGAACCGTACGAACCGGACGATATCGACGTCGACCTGACCGACCCGCAGTTCTACCTCAACCGTGAACTGAGCGAGATGGAGTTCCAGCGCCGCGTCCTCCACGAGGCGCTGGACGACCGGCAACCGCTCCTCGAACGCGTCCGCTTCCTCTCGCTGTTCACGAAGAACATGGACGAGTTCTTCATGAAACGGGTCGGCGGGCTCAAACAGCAGATAGACGCCGACGTGACCGAACAGACCGTGGACGGTCGCACGCCGAGACAGCAGTTGACGGAGGTGCTGGAGAAGGCCCGGCCGATGTTCCGCGCGCAGGCCGAGTGTTACCTCGACGAGATTCGCGGCGCCCTCGCCGACGAGGGTATCTACGTCCACGGCTACGACGACCTGACCGCGTCCCAACGGGAGCGGATGCGACAGTACTTCGAGGAGTCGGTCCTCCCGACGCTGACACCGCTGGCGTTCGACCCCGCACATCCGTTCCCGTTCATCTCCAATCTCAGCCTCTCGCTGGCCGTGATGACGCGGCCCGACGCCGGCGAGGAACCGACGTTCACGCGCGTGAAGATTCCGCAGAACCGCCCGCGACTCGTCGAAGTCGACGACGACGAGTACGTCCTGCTGGAGGAGGTCATCCGCTCGAACCTCGACCTCCTGTTCCCGACGTCGAAGTCGTCGACACCACGGTGTTCCGCCTCACGCGCAACGCGGAGGTGCGGCGGAACGAGGAAGTCGCCGAGGACCTCATCGACATGATTCAGGAGGTCATCGAGCAACGCCGTTTCGCCACCGTCGTCCGCCTCGAAGTCGAGGAGGACGCCCCCGAAGTCGTGGTGGACCTCCTGCGGGAGCAACTCGACATCGCCGAGGACGAGGTGTTCCGCCTCCCCGGCCCCCTCGACCACCGCGAGTTCATGTCGCTCGTGGACTTCGACCGACCGGACCTGAAACTCGACTCGTGGACGCCGCAGTTGCACCCGCGACTCGAACGCGGCACCGGACCGACCGAGGTGTCGGCGGAGTCGACGCCGACGGTGTTCTCGGAGATTCGCCGCGACGACATCCTGTTGCACCACCCGTACCACTCCTTCGACGACACCGTCCAGCGGTTCCTCGACGAGGCGGCCACGGACCCCGACGTCCTCGCCATCAAGGCCGCCATCTACCGGACGGCCTCGGACTCGCAGGTCATCCAGAGCCTCATCGAGGCCGCCGAGAACGGCAAGCAGGTGGCGGTGATGGTCGAGTTGAAGGCGCGGTTCGACGAGCAGAACAACCTGGAGTGGGTCCGCCGACTGGAGGAGGAGGGCATCCACGTCGCCTACGGCACCATCGGCCTGAAGACGCACACGAAGACGGCGCTGGTCGTCCGCGAGGAGGACGACGGCGTGC
This sequence comes from Halogeometricum sp. CBA1124, assembly GCF_009741955.1. Classification (NCBI taxonomy): domain Archaea; kingdom Methanobacteriati; phylum Methanobacteriota; class Halobacteria; order Halobacteriales; family Haloferacaceae; genus Halogeometricum; species Halogeometricum sp. CBA1124. The sequence continues at coordinate 15,418 of NZ_WPCD01000064.1, forward strand.
AGTTGTACTCGCACGTCGCCACCGGCAACTACCACTCCGAGACGGCGAAGGGCTACGTCGACCTCGGTCTGCTCACGGCCGACCGAGACATCGGGCAGGACCTCGTGAAGGTGTTCAACTTCTTCACCGGCCCTTCGCTGGACGAGCAGTTCCGCAAACTCCTCATCGCGCCGGTGACGATGCGGGAGGAGTTCACCCGCTACATCCGCAAGGAGGCCCAGTACGCGCTACACGGCGAGGACGCCCGCATCGTCGTCAAGGTGAACGGACTGGAGGACCCGAAGATGGTCGAGGAGTTGTACCGCGCGTCGATGGCCGGCGTGGACGTCGACCTCGTGGTGCGGGACATCTGCCGCCTCCGCCCGGGACTCGACGACGTGAGCGAGAACGTCACCGTCCACAGCGTCGTGGACCGCTTCCTCGAACACTCGCGCATCTTCTACTTCGAGAACGGCGGGAGCCCCCCGCCCTCGCGGGCGACCGGTGACGCCGGCGGCGACCCCGCGTGGTTCATCGGGTCGGCCGACTGGATGGAACGCAACCTCGACAAGCGCGTGGAGGCCGTCGCGCCGGTCGAGGACCGCGACATCCGCGAGCAACTCCGGTTCGTCCTCGAACTGTCGATGACCGACAACCGCAAGCGGTGGACGATGAACGCGGACGGGTCGTACGACCAGCAACACCCCGCGGACGGCGAACCAGTCGTCAACATGCAGTCGATTCTGATGGAGCAGGCGGCGTCCGCGCACGGCCGGGACGCGACCCGCGGCATCCCCACCGGCCACCCGGCCGTGTCCGAAGAACTCCTCGTCGCGCCCCGGTCCGAGACGGGAAGCGAGGACGGCAGCGACGGGGCCGGTGCCGGCGACGAAGGGGGGGCCGGCGACGAGGTGGCCCTCGAACCTGGCATCCCGTGCGGCGAGTGCGCGCGGTGTCGGTC
>NZ_WPCD01000028.1:0-28930 GCF_009741955.1 Halogeometricum sp. CBA1124
CTCGTTCAGGTGCTGGATACCCTTCGTGTCTCGATGAGGATGGTTCGTCCCGTGGATGTGCTCGCGTTCTGGGAGGTGTCCTTGTCCATGCCGGCCTCCTGCAGCGCCTCGCGGCGCTCCAGTTCGGGCATGTCCATCGAGACTTCGCCGAGCTTGATCTGGTCGACGATGTCCTGCGAGAGGGGTTCGACCGTGATGTAGAACTTGTTGTGGCGGTTCGGCGAGACGCCCTCGACCTCGCGGGAGGCGTTCTGCGCCGCCTCGCGGTAGACGACGATGGGTTCGCCCGTCACGACCGGGATGCCCTGGTTCTTCTGGATGCGCTGGGTGATGACCTCGAGGTGGAGTTCGCCCTGCCCGCTGATGAGGTGCTCGCCCGTGTCCTCGTTAATCTCGACGCGGATGGTGGGGTCCTCCTTGGCGACCTGCTGGAGCGTCTGGATGAGCTTCGGCAGGTCGTCCATGTTCTTCGCCTCGACGGACTTCGTGATGACGGGCTCGGAGATGTGCTCGATGGACTCGAACGGCGTCATCTCGACGGAGGAGACGGTGGAACCGGCGATGGCGTCGCGGAGGCCCGTGACGGCCGCGATGTTCCCCGCGGGGACACCGCGGTCGAGTTCCTCGCGTTCGCCGCCCATGAAGATACCGACGGACTGGACGCGGTTCTTGCCCGCGGTCCCGGAGACGTACAGCTCCTGTCCCTTCTTGATGGTGCCCGAGAAGACGCGACCGGTCGCGATTTCGCCCGCGTGCGGGTCCATCCCGATGTCGGTCGCCATGAAGACGACTTCGCCGTCGTCGTCCACTTCGCGCATCTGCTTTGCGAGTTCGGTCTGGTCGTCACCACGCCAGACGCGCGGGATACGACGGGGCTGGGCTTCCAGCGGGTTGGGGAAGTGCTCGGCGACCATGTCGAGGACGACGTCTGACAGGGGCGTCCGCTCGTGGAGTTCCTGCCGCTTGCCGTCCTGTTCGAGTTCGATGATGTCGCCGAACGACATACCCGTCTCCTGCATCGACGGGAGCGAGACGCCCCACTTGTAGAGGGCGGACCCGAAGGCGACGGTGCCGTCCTCGACGGAGACGGTCCAGTCGTCCACGTCGTCCATGTCCTGCGTCATCCCGCGGATGAGTTCGTTGACGTCGCCGATGACGTCGGTGAGGCGCTGCTGCATCTCCTCGGGACCCTCCTGCAGTTCCGAGATGAGGCGGTCGACCTTGTTGATGAACAGCGCGGGCTTGACGCCCTCGCGGAGCGCCTGCCGGACGACCGTCTCGGTCTGCGGCATCGCGCCCTCGACGGCGTCGACGACGACGAGTGCACCGTCGACGGCGCGCATCGCACGCGTCACGTCGCCACCGAAGTCGACGTGGCCCGGCGTGTCGATGAGGTTGATGAGGTGGTTCCGGTCGTTGTACTCGTGCGTCATCGAGACGTTCGCCGCGTCGATGGTGATACCGCGTTCCTGCTCGTCTTCCTCGGTGTCCATCATGAGGCGCGTCGCCTCACCCTCGTCGGCGATCATCCCCGCACCGGCGAGGAGGTTGTCGGTGAGTGTCGTCTTTCCGTGATCGACGTGAGCAGCGATGGCGATGTTCCGGATCTGCTCCGGCTTGTCCATCAACTTCTCACATTCCTGGACGATTTTCTTGCGTCGGCCCATTATACAGACCCGTACCGGCAGGAGGGTCAAAAGGGTAGTGTTTTGCCGGTGGCGAAACGGCCGCGTACGCGCCGTTCTCGGCGTGGTATGTCCCTTTTTGACACAATCGCGCTCGGACGGGACCGCACGGCTGGCGAAGCCGGCAGACCCGTCACTCGGCACAAGAGTCTTTGTTGCGCGGACTATGGTAACTGTACGCATGGATCTCCGAGTGCTCGGGTCCGCGCCGACGGACCCGTTTCTCAGCGCCGCCGACCTGTTCGAGACGGAGTACGACCTCGACCGACCCGTCCACGTCAGCGTCCGCGACGACCCCGACGAACGGACCTGGGCCGCACACTACGACGACAGACACGAACTGAACATCTCCCGACAGGCCGCCACGAGCGCGATGGGTCGCGAACTCGTCCTGCACGAACTCTCGCACATGGTCCGTAACGAGGAGCGCCACGCCTCGCACGTGCAGTCGACGGAGGAAGCGCTCTACCTCGCGCTCTCGGGGCGGTCGGTCGAACGGCGGAAGCTGGCGCACTGCTACCAGATCGCGAACCACATGAAGGACATCTACGCCGACGACATCACCCTCTCGCTGGGGCCGACGGAGAAACTCGTCCACTTCCTCGAATCGGAGTTGGCGCGGGCCGTCGCCGCCAACCCGGGGCCCTCGCCGTGGCCGGACTCCCGCCTCGTCACCGCGAACGCCGACCCGGAGATAACCGCCGTGAACGCCGCGTTCGCCCTCGCACTCGTCGAACGGCACGACCTGGTCGACCCGGACCACCGCATCTACGACCTGGCCCACGCCGCCGCCGACGACGCGCCGAGCGTCGAACTCCCCGCGTCAAAGAGCGCTTCCGGTCGCTGGCGGCGGACCCCACCGAGAGCGACTACCGGAAGGCGCTCGTCGACGTGACCCGGGCGTACGCCGTCGAGACGACCGAACGCGGCGGGCCGGCGGCGGCCGACTGAACGAACGAGGGGAGGAAACCGACCGGTGGAGAGGGGACCGAACGGCTCGCCGAAACGAACGCTCGCCGCGGACGAACGGCGGCACCGCTACGCGGTCGAGAACGGAGAGAGGGAGAGAGACTGCGCGACTACCGGGCCGCTTCCGCGACGCGTTCGCGCTCTTCTTTCTGGCTGATCGCGTACGTCTGCACGTCGTAGTTCGACGCGCCGACGAGTTGCTGGGCGAGCGACTCGGCGGCGCTCGTCGTCGACTTGTAGGAACCGCTCGCGGTGCCGTCGGCGATGAACTTCAGCGCCTGGTCGACGCGACGCTGAGGCGCGACGTCGACGGCCTGCGGGACGGAGATGCCCCCGTACTTGAGGCGGACGGTCTCCTCGCGGGGCGCGGCGTTCTCGACGGCGGTGACGAGCACCTGAATCGGGTTCTCGTCCGTCCGCTCGTGGACGAGTTCGAACGCCTCCTTCACGATCTTCATCGTCTTCTGCTTGTGACCCGTGTTGTCCTCGGACTGCATGAGGCGGTTGACGAGTCGCTCGACGATGCTGATCTCGGACTTCTTGAACTGCTTCGACGCGTGGCGGCCCATCGTGTGCGCGATGGGCGTCACGTTGATGTACCGCTGCGTCGAGGGGTCTGCGTACTCGATCTCGACGATTTCCCAGACGCCGAACAGCTGTGCGTTCGCCGAGGCCTCCTCGGAGTCGGCCGGCGACTCCGGCTCGGGTTGGTCGCTCTCCGACATTATCGCACCGGCTTCTCAGCGTTTCCGCGGACCAGTTCGATCATCGACACGCCGTTGACCTTCTCGACCTTGTAGTTGACACCCGAGAGGTCGCCCATCGCACGACCCTTCGCCCCGCCGATGCCGGCGATGGTGACTTCGTCGTGTTCGTCGATGAACGAGATGGCGCCGTCGCCGGGACAGAACGCAGTGACCTGCTTCCCGTTCTTGATGAGCTGAACACGGACGCACTTTCGGATGGCCGAGTTCGGCTGCTTTGCCTCGATACCGACCTTCTCGAGGACGATACCGCGTGCCTGCGGTGCGCCTTCGAGCGGGTCGGACTTCTTGCGAAGACCGCGTTCGCGGCGCGCGTACTCGGAGTCGGACCAGCGTCGCTTCTGCCGGTCCTGTTTGAGTTTGCGCGCGGCGTATTTGCCGTTCGCCATAGTAACACGGACTTCCCGACGGAGCTACTTAAGCCTCCCTTTTCGAATCTCGGCGAGACGGCCGCAGGTTCGATTAGCACCCCCTAAGGACGATTCTGAGGCGGTTTCGGTGCTGGAGTTACGGCCGCTCCGAGACGAAGAGCGACTGAACGCCGCAGAGAATCGGTCGCTCCGGGGAGTCAGCGGCCGTCCTCGTCCGTCGCGTCGGGGACGAACGGACCGCCCGCAGGCGCGTCGGCGTCCGTCCCCTCCCCGTCTGACCCGTGTTCGGCCCGCCGGCCGTCCGGCAGGCCGACGTCGAGTTCGCCGCTCATCTCGTGCGTCGAGGGCGGCCCGAGCGTCAGTCCCACCTCGTCGAACCGGGCCTTCACCCGCCGCCTGAACGACGAGCGGATGTCCACCAGGTCGAGGTCCATCGGGTCCGCGACCCAGAACTCCGCCCGGAGGGTGATGGCCGTCCCGCCGAGTTCCACGATGCGGGAGTTCGGCGGGGGGTCCGCCAGAATTCGGTCGTCGGTCCGAGCGACGTCGACGAGTTCCTTGAGGGCCAGTTCGACGTCGTCGTCGTAGGCGACGAACAGTCGTTCGACGTTGCGGTACTGGTCGCGCCCGTACGGCCGGTTCAGCGTGTTCGTCGTCAGTTCCGTGTTCGGGACGGTGATGGTCTCGTTGTTGAGCGTCCGGACGCGGGTGACGCGGAAGTCCACCGCCTCGACGACGCCCTCGCCGCCGGGCCACGATATCCAGTCGCCGACGTTGAAGTCGGGGTCGGAGACGAGGAACATCCCGCTTATCAGAGAGCCGATGACCTCCTGCCCGGCGACGCCGAACACCACCGTCAGCGCGGCGATGACGAGTGCGGTATTCGTAAAGACGCTGCCGTATCCCGCGCTGATGACGCCCACGACCGCCGCGAGCAAGACCACCGAGAGGTGCGCGTACGTCTCCACCGCCGAGACGAGCGTGGGGTTGTTGCGGTTCCGCGACCCGACGACGCGGACCACGCCGGGAACTATCAACAGGCGGCCGACCGTGTACACCACCGCCGCGCCGAGGACGAACCCGACGGCGGTGCCGGCGAGTTGCTCGTAGGTATCGACGATCTCCTCGGGGGCCGACGGCGTCGTCTGTTGGAACCGGCCCGCGAGGCGCACGAACGCGACCGACTGCGACATGTCTCAGAAGGGGGACGGCGGACCACAAAAGCGTGTGCCCGGCGACGGCGTCGCCGGCGGCCGACGGCTACGTCAACTGGATGTCGTCCACGCCGTAGTGTCGTTCGGCGAGCGTCCGGGCCGTCTCGATGTTCCGGCCCTCCTTGCCGATGGCCACGCCGCGGTCTTCGCTCGCGACTTCGACGTAGGCCACGCAGTCGTCCTGTTCGGAGATGGTCACGTGGCGGACGGCGGCGGGTGCGAGCATGCTCTCGACGAACGCCTCCGCGGTGTCGGCGTTCTCGACGAGTTCGACCGACCGACCGAGTTTCTCCTCGACGGCGTGGACGTGCTGTCCGCGCGGACCGATGGCCTGTCCCATCTGCCCGGCGGCGACGAGGATGACCACGCGGTCGTCGAACACGAGGCAGTCGCGAGCGACCGCCTCGGTCTCGTCCTCGAAGAGGGCGATGTAGCGCCGTGCCGTGTCCGACAGCGTGACAGTCATGCGTCAGTCGTCGGAGGGTTCGGGTGCGGCCGCGTCCGTCTCGACGTCGACGTCGGCGTCGCTCGACGCCTCGATGGACCCCATCCGGAGGTCCACGTCGCCGGTCCCGATGGAGATGGGCTTGCCGACGATGACGTTCTCGATGACGCCGTCCAGGTCGTCCTCCTCGCCGTGGATGGCGGCGTCGAGCAGGTGGTTGACCGTCACCTCGAACGCCGCACGGGCGAGGACGGAGTCCTTCGACCCCGAGATGCCGTGGCGGCCGATGGACTCTATCTCGCCGCGGTTCGTCATGATGTCTGCGACGAGCATCAGGTGCCGGACGTTCACGTCGTCGAGACCCTGTTCGCGGAGCGTGTTCATCGTCTCGTCGATGATGGCCTCCCGCGCCGCCTCGATGCCGAGGTTGCGGTGAATCTCGTGGATGTTGTTACTCGTCGTGCGCGAGGCGTCCACGCCCTCGATGGAGAGCACGTCGCCGAACGCCGATCCCTCGGTGTAGAGGACGAACTCCTCCTCGTCGGTGTCCTCGTTCTCCTCCTTCCGGATGACGACGCGCGTGATGTCCTCGATGCCCTTGAAGACGATGTCGCGGAGTTCCTCGACCAACTGGAGGAGACGCCGGTAACTCGGCGACTCGGGACCGAACTCGACGACGGTGCCCGAGCGCTGCGTCGTCACGCCGAGAGCGTCCTCGATGGTCTCTGCGATCTCCTGTGCGACGGTGTCCACGTCGTTCACCGTGGGCCACCGCTCCATCAGGGTGTCCTCGTTCAGGTCGATGCGGACGACCATGTCGGCGACGTTCGTCGATACGTCGCCGAGTGCGAGAATCTTCGTCGCCTCCATCGACCAGACGACCTCGTGGGCACGTTCGCGTTCGGTGGCGTACTCGCCCTCGAGGAACACCGTCATCATCGGCGTGTCCGGCGTCTTCCGCGCGTCCACCAGTTCGATGAGGCGGGGGAGCCCCTGCGTCACGTCGATCTCGGCGACGCCCGCGTAGTGGAACGTGTTCATCGTCATCTGCGTCCCCGGCTCCCCGATGGACTGCGCGGAGACGGTGCCGACGGGGTCCAGCGGGTCCACGCGGGTGTCGAGGTAGCGCGCCTCGACGGCTTGCGCTATCTCGTCGGCCTGTGCGGCCGGGACGCCCTCACGCGCCTCGATGGTCTCGTAGATCTCTATCTTCAGTCGTCGAGGGATGTCGCGGTCCTCGACGAGCGCTTCGATGTCGTCCGTCACGTGTTCGTACTCAGTCATCGGATTGGACCTCCGTGCCTGCGCCTTGTCGAGGCCGGGACCGGCGTACTCGGAGAGGTTCGTCGGCGGTTCGCGGCGTCCGAGGAAGCGCTCTTTCTCCTCGGCGGAGTTGAACTCGGCGTCCACGACGCGGTCGGCGATGTTCTCCACGTCGATGCCGTCCGTGTCGCTGGAGGAGACTTTCACGGGCGAGGTGCCGTCCTCGCCGAACTCGAACTGGACGATGGTGCCCGAGGTGTCGCGGACGGTGCCGTCGTACTGCGCCTCCAGTTCGGAGAGCGCGTTGATGAGACGCCGCTGCAGGTAGCCGGACTTCGACGTCCGGACTGCCGTGTCCACGAGGCCCTCGCGGCCACCCATCGCGTGGAAGAAGAACTCCCGCGGCGTCAGGCCACCGCGGTAACTGTTCTCCACGAAGCCGTGCGCGTCGGCCGAGAGGTCACCCTTCTGGTAGTGGCTGAGCGTGCGCCCCTCGTACCCGCGGTTGATTCGCTCGCCGCGAACTGCCTGCTGGCCGACGCAGCCGGCCATCTGCGTGAGGTTCAGCATCGACCCACGCGCACCGGAGCGGGCCATGACGACGGCCGGGTTGTCGTCGGTGAAGTGGTCGTCGGCGATTTCGCCGGCGGAGTCACGCGCCTTGCCGAGTTGCTGCATGATCTTCATCTCCAGCGTCTCGTCGACGGTGCGGCCCGGCAGCGACTCCAGTTCGCCCGCCTCGTAGATGTCGATGAGTTCCTCGACGCGTTCGTAGGCGCTACCGATGGCCTCGTCCACCTGCTCGCCGGCCTCCGCCGGAATCGACTCGTCGTCGATACCGATGGAGAACCCGAAGTGCATGATGGCGCGCATCGCCAGCGAGGCGACTTCGTTGATGAACACGCGGGCGCGGGTCTTCGAGTACATCTTCGCAAGCGTGTCCACGACTTCGCCGCCGAACGCGCCGACGGCGTCCTCGTCGATGGTCCCCTCGATCAGCTGACCGTCCTCGATGACGACGGCGTCGCCCGTCGAGGAGGTGAACTCGAGGTTCAGGTCGTCCGGCAGCAGTTCGCTGAACAGTTGCTGCCCCGTCCAGTACGGCCGGCCGTCCTCGCGTTCGCCCGCGGGTTCGGGGAGCGTGTCGATGCTCGTCGCGCGGAGCAGGTCCAGCGCCTGCGTCTCCGTGAAGTGGGGGTTGCCGTTCGTCAGCAGGTACGTCCCGGAGATGTGGTCCTGAATCGCGCCGATGATGTTCTCTCCGAAGCGTGGGCTGAGAATCTGCTCCTGGACGCGCATGAGGACGCGCGCCTCGGCGCGAGCCTCCTCCGTCTGGAGGGCGTGCATGTTCATCTCGTCCCCGTCGAAGTCGGCGTTGTACGGGGGACAGACGACGGTGTTCAGTCGGAACGTCTTGTACGGCATCACGACCACCTCGTGGGCCATGATGGACATCCGGTGCAGCGACGGCTGGCGGTTGAAGATGACGATGTCGCCGTCGATGAGGTGTCGGTTGACCTCCCAACCGGCCTGCACCTTCTCCGCGAGTTCCTCGCAGTTCTTCTCGGTCACCTTCAGCCGGCGGCCGTCGGGTCGCTTGACGTAGTTCGCGCCGGGGTGGCCCTCGGGCCCGTTGCGGACGTACTGCTGGGCCTGTTCGAGGTTCCGTTCGGTCACGTTCATCGTCTGCGTCATCTCGCGGGCGACGCGTTCGGGGACGCCGACTTCGTTCAGCGAGAGCGTCGGGTCCGGCGAGATGACGGTCCGCGCGGAGAAGTTCACGCGCTTCCCGGACAGCGACCCGCGGAAGCGACCCTCCTTGCCCTTCAGGCGCTGGCTGAGCGTCTTCAGCGGACGCCCGGAGCGGTGGCGTGCGGGCGGCGTGCCCGAAATCTCGTTGTCGATGAACGTCGTCACGTGGTACTGCAGCAGTTCCCACAGGTCCTCGATGATGAGTTGCGGAGCGCCCGCCTCGCGGTTCTCCATGAACCGCTGGTTGATTCGGATGATGTCGACGAGTTTGTGCGTCAGGTCGTCCTCGGAACGCTGGCCGTTGTCCAGCGTGATGGACGGCCGAGCGGTCACCGGCGGGACGGGGAGGACGGTCAGAATCATCCACTCGGGGCGCGCCCGCGAGGGGTCGATGCCGAGCGTGACGATGTCGTCGTCCGGGATGTCCTCGAACCAGTCGCGGATGTCCGAGGGCATCAGCTTGTTCATGTCCTCCTCCGTGAGGTCCACGTCGAGCGCCTTCTCCAGCTTCTTCCGGTCGTCGCCGACCGGTCGGAACTCGCCGGAGAGAATCTCGTTGACGCGCTGGAGGGCGATGCCCGTCTCGTCGGCGAGTTGCGAGGGGGCCATCCCCGTGTCGTCCTCGTCGTCCTCGTCGGGCTGCATCGCCGAGGCGATGCGCTCGGAGAAGTCGCCCGCGAGCACGTCCTGCACCTCGTAGTACGTGGTCGGCTTCTCGTGTTTGATGTCGTGCTGGGGCGCGCCGCAGTGCGGGCAGCGCTTGGCCTTCCGGGCCTGCCGGACGGCGGACTTCAGCACGTCCGTCCAGTCCTCGCCGAGTTCCTCGGTTCGCTGGAGGCTGTCGCGGAACTCCTCGGCCTCCTCGTCCGTGAGGGAGAGACGGCCGCAGTCGCGGCACGTCGAGCGGAGGAGTCGGCGGATGAGCTTCGTGAAGCCGACGTGGATGACGGGCGCGGCCAGTTCGATGTGGCCGAAGTGGCCGTTACACGACCCGGAGTGAGACCCGCAGGTCCGACACTCCAGCCCGGGGTCGATGACGCCGAGACGGGGGTCCATCAGCCCCATGTCGATGGGGTAGCCGTCGTCGTCGTAGGTGTCCGCGGTGATGACCTTCGTGGCGGACATGTCACGGTACGTCTCCGGGTCCATCAGCCCGAACTGGATGGCCCCGATCTCTTTGGGTGTCTGCATTGACATTGTTGTGTTAGACTGCGTCGTCGAGGTTCAGGCGCGGTCGGATGCCGAGTGCGATCATCTCGTCCAACAGCAGTTTGAACGCGTAGCTGATCTCAATCTCGTGGATGTTGTCCTCGTCGCCGGTGACCGGGTCGTAGATGCGGCGCTGGTCGCGGTCCTCGACGGCGACCATCCCGGTGTCCGCGGAGACGTACACCTCCTCCTTGTCGGAGGAGTCGAGCAGGCGTTCCTGCAGGACCATCGCGGCGCCGTGCCCGATGACGGTGTCGCGCTCCATCTCCCCGAGGCGGAGCCCACCCTCGCGGGCGCGACCCTCGGTCGGTTGGCGGGTGAGCACCTGCACCGGCCCGCGCGAACGGGCGTGCAGCTTGTTGCTCACCATGTGGTACAGCTTGTGGTAGAAGATGATGCCGACGAATATCTCGGCCTCGATCTTCTCGCCGGTGACGCCGGAGTACATGACCTCCTTCCCGGAGGACTTGAAGCCGTGCTCCTCCAGCGCGCTCCGGAGTTCCTCCTCGTCTTCGCCCTGGAAGGCGGTGCCGTCCACGCGGCGGCCTTCGAGCGCACCGACCTTCCCGCCGAGCATCTCCAGCACGTGGCCGACCGTCATGCGCGACGGCAGGGCGTGCGGGTTGAGGACGAGGTCCGGCACCACGCCGTCCGAGGTGAACGGCATGTCCTCCTGCGGCGCGAGGTGGCCGACGACGCCCTTCTGACCGTGTCGGGACGCGAACTTGTCCCCGAGTTCGGGGATGCGCTGGTCGCGGACGGACACCTTCGCCAGTTTGGAGCCGTCTTCGCCCTCCATCAGCGTCACCGTGTCCACGACGCCGTTCTCGCCCGAGCGCATCGTGACGGACGTCTCGCGGCGCTTCTGCGGCGAGAGCCCGCCCATGTCGTCGGGCTCTTCGAGGAACCGGGGCGGCGACGTCTTGCCGAGGAGGACGGAGTTCTCGTCGACCACCGTCTCGGGGTTGACCAGGCCGTCCTCGTCGAGGTGGGTGTACGCGTCTTCCCCGCGCGCACCGCGCACGTCCTGACTCGGGACCTCGAAGCGGTCCTCCTGTCCGCCGGGGTAGCGGCGTTCCTCACCCTCGTAGGTGCGGAAGAAGTGCGACCGCGCCATCGCGCGGTCCACGGACCCCTTGTTCATGACGAGTGCGTCCTCGATGTTGAACCCCTCGTAGGACATCACGGCGACGGTGAAGTTCTGCGCCGCCGGGCGCTCGTCGAAGCCGATCTGTTCGGTCGTCTGCGTCTTCACCATCGACAACTGCGGGTAGTGCAGGAGGTGCTGACGCGTGTCGGGGCGGATGCGGTAGTTCGCCGACGGCAGGCCGAGCGACTGCTTCATCATCCCCGCGCCCATGGTGATGCGCGGCGACGCGTTGTGCTCGGGGTACGGAATCATCCCGGCGCCGATGCCGAAGATGAGTTGCGGGTCGATTTCGAGGTGCGTGTGGTCCTCGTTCAGGTCGTCCTCGTCGACGGCGACGTAGATGTCCTCCTCCTCCTCGGCGTCGATGAACTCGATGTACCCGCGGTCGATGAGGTCCTCGAAGTCGAGTTCGTCGTTCTTGACGGCCGAAATCTCCTCGTCGGAGAGGAGCGGTTCGCCGTCCTCGACGACGATGAGGGGGCGGCGGGCGCGGCCCGCGTCGGCGTTGATGATGACCTCGCGGGTGCGCTCCTTGACGGAGACGTTCACCATCGCGCTCACGTCGCCGCGGCGACGCGCCTCCCGGATCTGTTCGGCGAGCTGTTCGGGGTCAGGGTGCGTCCCGACCAGACTTCCGTTGACGTACACCTTGCTTCGCGTTGCTGAGTCTGAGCCATTGTTTAGTCGTCCGCGGGCGTGTTCGTGGGGTCGGGGCCCTCGATGCCGGGGATGCCTTCGACGCCCATCGACGCCAGTTCTCGTTTGAGTCCCTGTTCGTCCTCGATGTTCTGCGACAGCTCCATCGCCTGCGCGAAGTTCTTCACGAGCCCGCAGTTCGGCCCCTCCGGCGTCTCGGAGGGGCAGATGCGACCCCACTGGGTCGCGTGCAGGTCGCGGGCCTCGAAGTGCGGCTGACTCCGCGAGAGCGGACTGCGGAGACGGCGCAGGTGGGACAGCACGCCCATGTAGTCGGTCCGGTCGACGAGTTGGGAGACGCCCGAGCGTCCGCCGACCCAGTTCCCGGTGGCGATGGGGTGTTCGAGGCGTTCGGTCAGCACGTCCGAACGGACGACGGTGTTGACCGTCAGTTGCCGGTTACGCATGTTCGCGCGTTCGAGCTGGTACTTCACGTCGCGGGCCAGCTTGTTCAGCGCCGTCCGGAACAGGTCCTTCATCAGGTCGCCGGACACCTTCAGGCGTTTGTTGGCGTAGTGGTCCTTGTCGTCGGAGTCGCGGCGTTCCAGCGCGAGTTCGAAACACGCCTCGGCCATCCGGCAGAGGTAGAACGCCTTGTTGATGCGGACGTCTTCCTCCTCGACGCCGTCCTCGTGGAGGTGCGGGAGGAGGTAGCGGTCGATGACGTAGTTCGCGCGTTTCAGCTGGTAGTTCTTGCCCTGCCCGCTGGCGACGCGCTTGCCGAGGCTCTCGATGGCCTCGGCTTCGGTCTGAACCTCGGCTTCCTCGAGGTTCTCCAGCATGTACTTGACGATTTCGGGGTCGTCGGAGACGCGGTGGACGATCTCCTCGTCGGACTCCAACCCGAGTGCGCGCACGAGCGTGACGAACTCGACGCTTCCGGAGACCGAGGGGAACGACACCTCGAGGATGCCCTCGCGGTTCCGTTCACAGAGGACGAGCGCTCGGTAGCCGCGGCGCTGGGAGAACGTCTTCGCCACCTGAATCTCGTCGCCGTACTTCGTGTCGTACTCGGCGAGAATCTTGTTCGGCGCCAGGTCCTCGGAGGTCATCAGCACCCGCTCGGAGCCGTTGACGATGAAGTAGCCGCCGGGGTCGACGGGGTCCTCGCCGATTTCGACGAGTTCCTCGTCGGTGAGCCCCGCGATGTTGCACTTCGTGGAGCCGACCATGATGGGCATCCGACCCACCTTGGTCTCGGTCGTGTCGACGACGACCTCTTCCTCCTCCTCACCGCCGCGGACGATGGACATCTCCATGAACACGGGGGCGGCGTAGGTGATGTTGCGCAGGCGGGCCTCCTGCGGGAACAGGAGTTCCTCGGAGCCGTCGGCCTCGCGGACGCGGGGGGTCTCGACGCGGATGTCACCGAGTTCGACGAAGACGGGTTCCTCGCCCTCCTTGTCGCCGATGTCCGTGTCGATGGTCGCCTTCTCGCTGACGACCTCCTGCATGCCCCGTTCGAGGAAGTTGTTGAACGAACGGAAGTGGTGTTCTGCGAGCCGTTCCTGTGAGAAGTACTGTCGTGATACCGCGCGTCGGTCCTGTCGGTTCATTCGATCACCAGTCGGTATGTGACCGCTGTGTCCGTGGTCCGGGAGTCACGGACGATTTTGACGACGTCGCCCAGTTCCGCGTCGTCGGGCGCCGCCGGGTCGGTTCGCTTGATCTTCGGAAGGTTCGTGCGCTTGACGTCGTACTCGTCCAGCATCTCCTGTACCTCCTCTTCCTCGAGGAGGATGTGCTCTGGAACGAGCTTGTGTTGGCTTACGTCTACCATGTATGGGTGGGGGAAGAAGTTCTCACGAGATACTACAGGCTAATTCGGAAGCGACCCATTTAACGCTTGCCAACTGGGTTCGAGAAGCGCCGCTCTTCGTCACGAGTACCCCCAGCACTCGCGTTGCCGTGAACAACGCAAGAATCGAATAAATGCCTTCCGGCGACTGCAGGTCGTGAACTCGCTCGCGCAGCATCGGGAGACGCCTCGTACGTCGGCACGTGTCGCCGAAGAGACGAGGTTCCCATCCGGTCAGTCGGCGGGGGCGAGTGACGCGGGAGTCGCTACCACGCGGGTTCCAGATGATAAGTCTTAATTAGTGAACCGCGTTACGGAGGAGTAGAGCAAGCCCGGATGGTGTAGTGGCCCATCATACGACCCTGTCACGGTCGTGACGCGGGTTCAAATCCCGCTCCGGGCGCTAGCTCTCTGCGTGCCCGGATGGTGTAGTGGCCCATCATACGACCCTGTCACGGTCGTGACGCGGGTTCAAATCCCGCTCCGGGCGTTTCTGACGCGAACTACTCTCCGAGCACCGCGTAGCGTGTGCTCGGTATCCGTGAGCGTCGAAATGTACTACGAAGGGATTTGAACACCAGCAGTCGCACGCCCGGGAGCGCAGCGAAGCGAGCACCCCGGAACGTCTGTGCCGGGTTCAAATCCCGCTCCGGGGTCCTGTGACTCTACTTCCTCCAGCGAGGCGTCTCGTCGCCGAGCGGACGGCGAATAGAGTCTACTGACGGATACAGTGGGATTTGAACCAGCGAGCGTCGCGAACGTCGTGAGCGGTGCGAGTGGGGTTCAAATCCCGCTCCGGGCGTCCTGTGACTCTACTTCCTTCGGCGAAGCGTCGTTCCCGGAGCGGTCACACCAGTTCGACCAGTCCGCCGCCGACGGCGACGCCGAGAAGCGCGGCGAGGAGCGTCCCGAGCGCGTACCGTACCGCTCGCCCTCGTTCCCCGTCTGTCGCGTCCTCGGCGACGCTCACGGCGAACGAGGAGAAGGTGGTGAACGCGCCGCAAAACCCCGTGCCGAACACCGCCACCGCCGCCGCGGAGGTCGGCGAGGCGACGAGAGCGCCGAGCGCGACGCTGCCGAGGACGTTCACCGCGACGGTGCTCCGGCGCCCGCCCGAGAGCGCGCGGTCGACGCCGTACCGGGCGAGTGCACCGAGCGTCCCGCCGAGGCCGACGAGCACCGGCACGGGAAGGGCCGCGAAGGGTTCGAGAGCGGTCATCTGAGCCGTCCCCCGACGGAGAGGCCGAGCACCGCGGCGGCGAAGCCGAGCGCGTAGTTCGCGCCGACGTTCACCAGACCCCACCGCGGCCCGAGCGCCGCCGTCTGAACGGCGAACGTGCTGTAGGTCGTAAAGGAGGAGAGCAGGCCCGTGCCGAGGAGGAGGCGGACGTGGTGTCGTCGGACGACGACGAGAAGCGCGCCGAGCGCGAAACTGCCGAGGACGTCACCGCGAGGGTGCCGCCGACGCCCGGCACCGCGACGTCGACGCCGTACCTGAGCACCGCGCCGACGAAGCCGCCCGCCGCGACGAGGAGCGGGTCGAACCTGTGTTCCATCGCTGCCCCCTCGCTCACGCGGTCACTCGGCCGTTTCGGTTCCGGCCGAATCGGCCAGCGCCTCGACGTCGCTCGCTCGGGGGCTGTCGCCGCCGTGCGGCGTGTCCCGGCCGCGAACGCGAACGTCGTACGCGGCTTCGGCCGTGTCGTCCACGACGAGCGCGTCGCCCGGTCGGGAGGGGAGTCGGTCGCCGACGCCCGTCGAGAGGTACGTCGGGTCGGCGGCGGTCAGCGCCCGCACGTCGGGCCCGGCGGTGAGTCGGTGGACGACTCGGAGGTCGGCCTGCGAGAGGGCCACGTCGGGGAGCGCGCTGGGTCGCTGCGTCGCCGCGACGAGCGACACGCCCGGCGCGCGCCCCGCGTGAGAATCGTCCGGAGTGCGGGCGCGGCGAGGCCGTCGAAGAAGACGTGCGCCTCGTCGAGCAGCAACCACGGCAGGCGAGCGACGGCGTCGCGGACGCCGGGCGTCGTACAGCGTCCGCGCGACGGCGTAGGCGACGGCGTTCGCCGGCGCGGGGTCGAGTCCGGCGCAGTCGAGGACGGTGACGTCCGGACCGCACAGCGTCGTCGCGGTCAGTCCGTCGGGGTCGAAGACGCCCCACGACGCCGCCCGGCGGAGGCGGTTCTGCACCGCACGCACCGTCTCGGGCGCGACGTTCGCGGAGTCGGCGGGGACTTCGGCGAACGCGCGCATCGCCGCGAGCGTCGCCGTCTCGCTCGCGGCCCGCCACACCATTGACCCGACCGGCGAGTCCGGGTCGCAGCCGACGAGTTCGGGCCACGCCGACGGGGGAATCGCGTCGGCCCGGACGGTCGGCGTGCGGACGACGCGGGCGCGAAGTCCCCGACTCGACGAGGCCGTCGAAGACGCCCATGGGGTCGAGGACGACGGGCGCGACGCCCGACGCCCGGCCCACCCCCTCGGCGAGGACGCCGAGCGTGTGGGACTTCCCGTAGCCGCGCTTGCCGACGACGAGGGCGGCGTGCGGACCGTCGACGTCGATTCCGACAGGTGCGCCGTCGCTGCCGTCGCGGGCGCGGTGGTGTCCGAAGCGGGCGACCGGACGGGAGCATTTCGAGAGCGTCGCCGCGTCCGTCGACTCGTCGCCGTCGGTCCGTCGGCCGAGAACGTCCATCTCCATGCCGCGGTCTGGTCGCGCCTTCGGACTTGAACCGTCGGCCGGAGATTTATATACCGAGACGGGGCCAGCCACGCCATGCTCGACGAACTCCGACGGTTCGCCGCAGACGACCGCGCGATAGAGGGACTCCCGATTCGCCTCGTCGTCGCCCTCGTGGTGGGCGTGGCGACGATGAGCGTGATGCTGAACATGCTCTCGGGCGTGCAGGGACTCGCCGTCACCGAACTCGACGTGAAGCCGACGCCCGACGTGATGACGCTCGACGGCGAGACGGCCGGCGAACGGGACGTCTCGCTCCTCGTCGTCGACCCCGACGGCGACCCGGTGGAGGGGGCGACGGTCGTCGTGAAGGACGGCACCGCGGACATCGACGGCGTGGCGACGAACGAGACGGGGCCAGACGGGACTGCGACGGTCACGCTCGCGCCCGACCTGCGCTCGAATCAGGAGGACGGAACGCTCGTCGTCGACGTGAAACCGCCCGCCGGGAGCCAGTTCGTGGACCGCCGCGCGAACACCGAGATACTGGTCGTGGCGTCCCGATAGTCGCGGCGTCCCGGCCGCCGACCGCTCCACGGCGACTCGAAGGCGTCACCGCTCGGGGTGGACCGTCGCGTCGAACCCGCCGCGAATCAGCGGTTTGGCCACGTGACGCCGGGCGCAGGGCGGGACCTCGTACCACCCGCGTTCGACGTCGCGGTCCACCTCGGCTTCGACTCTGCCGGGGGCCGTCGTCCCGCAGTCGCGGCACCGATAGCCCTGATTCCGTCCCGCACTCTCCATCGTCCGGTCGCAGTCGGGGCAGGTGGGCGTCACCAGTTCGGTGCGGTTCAGCGAGCGAACCGCGAACTTCTCCAGTTTCAGCGTCCCGTCGGTGAACTCGCCGCAGACGGTCAGTTCGTCGCCCGGTCGGAGCGCCCGCACTCGGTCGCGGAAGCGCTTCGTCGGTTCGAAGGCGGCGCAGGTGACGGCGTCGGCATCGTCGCTCGCGGCGTCGCCGCCGTCGCCCGCACTCGCCTCCGGCGGGGCGAGTTCGAAGAAGACGTGGCCGCCGCGTCTCGTCTTCGGGTCCGAGGCCACGACGCCGTCCACGCGGTACGCGCCGTCGGCTTCGAGTTCGTCTAGCGACCCCTCGCGGAGGTGGACGTCCGTCCCCTGGTTCGTGAGGAACGTCGCGCGCCGTTCGACGGGTTCGGACTCGATGGCGGCCGACAGCGACGCCACCGCGTCGGCGTCGTCGCCGCGGATGCCGTGCAGGATCGGACCGGGCGCGTTCGGCACGCAGACGGCCTGTCCCTCGACGGTGTCGACGGTGTCCCACGCCGCCGGGTAGTGGTCGGCCGCCGCGTCGAACACCGAGTCGCGGTCCACGTCGCGGGGCGTGCCGCACCGGTCGAACTCGCGGTAGGCGATGTGCTCGTACGTCCACTCGTCGAGGGCGGCCCACGCGCCGACGGCCGCGAGCGCCCCGATTCGGCCGCGGCCGCCGTCCCACCCGCGGTGGGCGTACCCCGCCGCCTCGGCGAGTTCGACGGCGCGTCGGTGGCGACGAGCGAACGAATCGCGCGGGTGGTGAACGACGACACGTCGGCCGGCACCGCCGCGGGGTCGCCGGGGGCGACGACGACGCCGGGACTCGTCCGCGGGTCGTCCGTCTCCGCCAACGGTTCGAGTTCGTCGACGGCGAGGGCGAGGGCGTCTTCGGGGTCGAGGTCGGTGTGGAGGGCGAGGGCGGCGTTGCCGCGCGTCTTGTACTCGACGGCGGGGTTGAGGCGGACGAGGAGGCGACGGTCGACGCGGCCGCCGGCCGCCTCGATGGCGTCCGCGACCAGCGTCGCGAGGTACGTGGTGCACATCCCGCGCTCGCGCGAATCGGTGTCGTCCAGCCCAACGACGGTCATGTCCACCCGTACCGTCCCCGCGGAGTAACCCCTTTCGAGTCGTTACCGCGACGCGCAAGCGCTATATAACGATGTCGGTAGCTACGGAGTCTAATCGGGAGACGGGGGAGTGAGAGAGCCCCAAAACAGCTATATGTCTCAAATCGCTTATCTACCGGTATGTCTCGGTCAGCTCTGGTTGGAAACATCACAGCGATGCTGGAAGACGCCGGGTTCGTCGTCAGCGACCGCTGTGCCATCCGGCCCAAGAGCTTCGACCTCGCCGCCCGTCGCGGCGAGGACCTGACCCTCCTGAAGGTTCTCGGCAACATCGACGCGTTCGACGCGGCGACGGGCGCGGAGATGCGGCGTCTCGGCGACTACCTCTCGGCGACGCCGCTCGTGGTCGGACTGCGCACTCGCGACGAGGACCTGAAGCCGGGCGTGGTGTACTTCCGACACGGCGTCCCGGTGATGAACCCGGACACCGCGATGGACCTGTTCATCGAGGACGTACCGCCGCTCATCTACGCCGCGCCCGGCGGCCTGTACGTCAACATCGACGGCGACTTGCTCGCCGACGAACGGCAGGAGCGGGGGTGGAGTCTCGGCCGACTGGCGACCGAACTCGGCGTCTCGCGCCGGACCGTCTCGAAGTACGAGGACGGCATGAACGCCAGCATCGAAGTCGCGATTCACCTCGAAGAGCTGTTCGACCAGCCGTTCTCCAGTCCGGTGTCCGTCCTCGACGGCGCCGAAGAGGTCCGCGACGCCGAACCGACGCCCGACGACCCCGACGCGGACCCGGACGACGAGCACGTCGTCCACATCCTCACGCGGGCGGGGTTCACCGTCCACCCGACCGCCCGCGCGCCGTTCAAGGCCGTCAGCGAGGACGACGACAGACGCTCGGACCAGATACCGATGCTCACGGGCCACTCCGCGCTCACCCGGAGCGCGAAGAAGCGCGCCCGCATCATGTCCTCGCTCGGCGAGGTGACGCGCACGCGGTCGGTCTACTTCACCGAGGAGCAGTCGAAGCGCGACTCCGTGGAGGGGACGGCGCTCGTCAGCTGTGACGAACTCGCCGCCATCGACGACCCCGACGTGATTCGGGACCTCATCCGCGAACGCGCCGGCGAACCGAGCGAAGCCTGACCGTCGCGTCGGGGAGCGCGAGCGCTCGGGCGACGCCCTCGCTCCAAAAGCTGGACCAAAAACGTTAGCTCGCGTTCCCGTACGTCTCTTCCAGGTACGCCACGATGTCGTCGCTCTCGGGCATCCCCTCGACGTCGTGTGCTTCGTCCACGAGGACGGGGACACCCGTCTGTCCGCTGATCTCTTTCACTTCCGTCCGCTCGCCGTGCGACCGCGGGACCGTGACGGAGTCGTACTCCAGTCCGAGGTCCGAGAGCGTGTTCTTCACTTTCGCGCAGTAGGGACAGCCGTCCACTTCGTACAGAGTGAGATTCGCCATCGGCGGCGACTACGAGTCGGCCGATAAAGAGTCCGGTGGTCGCGTGCGCCGGAGATGCACAGCGCGGGTCGACGGCGGCGGCGAGTGCGGGTCAGTCGCGCCGGTAACTCTGCACCGCCGTGACGATGCGCCGTCGCCCGGCGACGAGTTCCGTTCCGCCCCAGACGAGTCCGACCAAGAGGGCGGTGATGGCCCAGACGAAGTCCCACCCGGACATCCACACGGGGCGGAGCCACGGGGTGACGTGCGACCACCGCGTCGCGAACTCGTTCATCGGTTCTTCGAGGACCGTCCCCGAGAACGTCGCGCGCATCCGTCCGGCGAAGCCGACGCCCTCGCCGGACCCGGCGGTGAGGTTCGCGCTGCCGGTGATGGCGTACTTCCCGCTGGCGTTCATGTCGCGGATGGTCGGTCCGTTCGAGGACTCGTCGCCGTGGGCGACGCGTTCGGCGTCGTAGGGACCCCAGGTGGCGTAGTACTCCCAGACGACTTCGCCGGTCGGCGTGATTTCGACGACGCGGTGGTTCAGCGTGTCCACGACCAGCGTGTTGCCGTTCGGCAGGCGGTCGGCGTCACGCGGCCAGTTGAGCGTGTTCTGGCCGACCGTCCACGTGCGGACCCACTCGCCGTTCTCGCGGGCGTACTCGACGATGCGGTTGTTCCCGCTGTCGGCGACGATTATCGTCGGCGTCCCGTTGTCGCTCAGCATCCAGTCGGGGTTGTGCTGTTCGTTCATCACCGAGTAGTCGTCGTCTTCCCCGAGGCGGTAGGTGATGTTCTTCGTCTCCATGTCCACGACGACCACCTGGTCGAAGTTCCGCGGCGAGAGCATCAGTTTCCCGTCGCCGATGGGTCGACGTCGTTGACGTGCGACCAGTCGGCGTTGTGGCCGCCGTCGGTGTTCTCCGGGTAGTGATTCTTGAAGTACCACTCCCACGTCACCTCCTCGGTGGTGCGGTTGTAGACGAAGATGCGGTCGTTGCTGGTTTTCGACGAACTGTTCCACTCGCGCATGTTGGCGACGACGATTTCGTCCTCGCTCAACACGTCGACGTCGTGCGTGTCCGTGATGTTGAACCGCTTCTGCCAGACGCGTTCCTGCGTCTCGGGGTTCAACTCGTAGACGACGGTCTGTCCGGCGCGCGGCGAGGAGACGAGGAGGTTGCCGTTCGGCATCGGGTCCACGTCGAAGAACCACGCGCCCTTGTCGACGGAGTCGTTGTGGACCCACTGCGTCTGTCCGCGTTCACCGACGGAGATGAGGCGCGCCGGCTTCTTCCGGTTCGTGTTACCTTGGAAGGTGTACCCCTGCACGCTGACGATAGTGGACCCGTTCGCCGGACTCGTGACCGTCCCGCGGGTGAGCGTCGTTTCGTCGTTCGAGTCGTACGTGAGCGCTGACACCGCCGCCGGCGTCACGAGCGCGACGACGAGGACGAGTGCGACCACCCGCAACGCCGTCTTTCGGGAGGGCGTATCCATCACTACTCTGAGGTCACCCGTCTGAGAGGTGAATCTCTTGCGGTCTCCGACGGGCGCTGTGACTCGGCGTCAACCGATGGGAGACGACAGTTCGAAGACACGACGCGGCGGCGAGCGGAGAACGAGAGCAGCGAGCGGTCCCACCGGCGCCGTCTCAGACCTGCGCCTGGATGAAGCCGCTGGTGCGGACGAAGAAGTAGACGACGAAGGCGACTGCGAGCGCCCAGTGGCCGAGTCGCACCTCGTCGAGTTCGCCGGCCGCCGCCTTCACGATGGGGTAGGAGACGATGCCGGCGGCGATGCCGTACGCGATGGAGTAGGTGAACGGCATCACGAGGATGGTCATCCCGGCGGGGATGGTGTTCGTGATGTCGCTCCAGTCGATGTCGACGACGTTCCCGAGCATCACGACGCCGATGACGACCAGCGCGATGTGGGAGGCGTACTGCGGAATCGCGGCCGCGACGGGGACGAACGCGAGGGAGACGAGGAACAGGGCGGAGACGGTCAGCGCCGTCAGCCCCGTCCGGCCGCCCTCCTCGACGCCCGAGGCGGACTCGATGTACGTCGTCACCGTCGAGGTGCCGAGCATCCCGCCGACGGTGGTGCCGACGGCGTCGGCCATCAGCGGTCTGTCGATGTCGGGGAGGTTGCCGTCGTCGTCGAGGAAGCCGGCAACCTGTGAGACGCCGACGAGCGTCCCGCGGTGTCGAAGAAGTCGACGAAGAAGAACGTGAAGACGATGAGCGCGAACGTGAACGCCTCGACGTTTCCGAGGCCGGAGACGAACGCGCCGACGAGCGGCGTGATGTCGTACGTCGTGCTCGCGGACCCGGCGACGAGTCCGGCATCGGGCGCGACGACGCCGAGCGTCGTCAGGAGCCACCCCGCCCCGGAGGTGCCGAGGATGCCGATGATGATGGACCCGGGAATCCCGCGGGCGTAGAGGACGAACGTGGCGAACAGGCCGACCACCGAGAGGATGGCGACCGGACTCGACGCGACGGACCCGAGCGTGATGAGCGTCGCGGGGTCGTCCACGACGAGTCCCATCGCCTGCAGGCCGATGATGGCGAGGAACAGTCCGATACCGGTCCCGACGGCGAACTTCACCGGTTCGGGAAAGAGGTTGATGACGTACTCGCGCGCCCCGACGACGGTGAGGACGATGAACAGGATACCCTCCACGACGACGGCGGCCAGGGCCGTCTGCCACGGGACGCCCAACGCGCCGACGACGGTGAAGGCGAAGAAGGCGTTCAGACCGAGGCCGGGCGCCTGCGCGAACGGCCGGTTCGCGTAGACGGCCATCACGAACGTGGCGACGGCGCCGGCGAGGATGGTCACGACGGCGAGCATCGACTGCACCTCCGCGGGCGAGTAGCCCGCGATGGCGATGCCCGGCTTGACGTCCGGAATCGCCGCCAGGATGTCCGGGTTGACGACGACGATGTAGGACATCGTCAGGAACGTCGTCAGCCCCGCGACGAGTTCGGTCCCGACGGACGACCCGTGTTCTTGCACATCGAAGTAGTCTTCGAGCGTCTCAGTGAGCCCCATAATGCACGTCTGAGCATAATCACGATTTCAAACATAAGCGTTACCATCTAATCGGCGGTTTTTGAGCACGTACGTGTATAGAATTCCGTTATCGGACGGTGTGAGAGCCGAAACCGAACCACGAATATGCAATTTCGTGGTGTTCGCAACGAGTGGGGATCCGGCGACCCGCCGCGCGGCCGGCGGGTCAGTCGGCGTCGAAGGTGGTGAGTGCGCCGACGGGCGCCTCCGTGATGTCGCGCGCCCGGTCGATGCCCTCGGTGCCGACGGAGATGAGGGCGAAGACGCCCGTGACGTTCGCCTCCGACTGGAGGGCGATGTCGAGGAGGAGTTCCTGCGTCTCGCCCGACCGGATGAGGTCGTCCACGATGAGGACGTTCTCGCCCGCCGAGATGGCGCGGGCGGGGAGGTAGTACGTCAGTTCGATGCCGGAGGCGAGACGCTGTCGGGACTCGATGAACTCCTCGACGGCCGTCTCCTTTGACTTCTTGGCGTAGGCGACGCGCGCGTCGAAGTAACTCGCCATCGCGGCCCCGAGGGTGATGCCGTCCGTCGCCGCCGTGAGCACCACGTCCGGACGTTCGAAGCCGAGCGTGTTCGCCGCGACGGGCGCGACGAGGTCGAGGAACGACTGGTCGAAGACGACGCCCGAGTTGTCCACGTAGCCCTCGTCGTCGAACTCGACGCGACTCTCCAACTCCGTCGCGAGTGCGTCGCGGCCGACGCCCTGCACGACGTCGCGGGCGCGTTCGACGCCCGGGAGGACGTGTCCGTTGACGTAGCGGTTGAGGTCCCCCGCCGGGAGTCCGGTCAGGTCGGCGAGTTCGTCGTACGTCCGAGTCTCCTTGAGCATCCGGAGGACGGCGACGGCCTGCAGTTGGAGGGCCGCTTTCTCCGCTCTGTTCATACCCCGTGACTCGTGATTACGCAAGTATGAATACTTCGATACGTTTCGAAGGAGGGAATCAGCATGTACGTGAATCAGTCACGTTCCGGCCGCGGACGTGCCGCGCGGCGGTGTGACGGCGCAGCGGAGAACGACTACGTCGGGGGCCGGAGCGGCGCGAAAACGGTGCGGAACGGTGAAGCGAGACGCGAGACCGGCGGGTCGCGGACGCGGTTACTCCGGTCGGTCGGCGTCCGCGAGGAGGTCCCGGCGGTGACGAGGGCGTCGAGTTCCACGTCGGCCTCGGCGAGTCGGTCCGCGGCGCCCTCCTGTCTGTCGACGACGACGAGGACGCGGTTCACGACGGCCCCCGCCTCGCGAAGCGCTTCGACGGCGTCGAGCGCGCTGTTTCCGGTGGTGGCGATGTCTTCGAGGACGACGACTTCCTCGCCCTCCGTCAGGCGCCCCTCGATGCGCTTGGCCGTGCCGTACTCCTTGGCCTTCTTGCGGGCGATGACGTAGGGGACGTCCATCTCGGCGGCCGTCACGGCGACGAGGGGGACGGCGCCGAGTGCGACACCCGCGAGTTTCTCCGCGCCGGCGAGTTTCTCCGCGAACGCCTCGGCGATGAGACGGAGGCAGTGGGGGTCCGTCTCGAACAGGTACTTGTCCACGTAGTAGTTCGAGGTGCCGCCGTGAGACAACTCGAACTCGCCGAACTGGACCGCGTCGGCGTCCCGAAGGGCCGCGATGAGTTCGTCGTTCGCCATGTCGTTTCGAGAGGGACCACCGAGGCGCTTAAACGGGTTGGTTCAGGGGCGAAGGCGACGCAGTGCGGAGGTGGTGCGGTGGCGGGAGGGCACCGATGCCGTACCGCGAGGCTCCGCCTCGCGGGAGGGTTTTGGTCCAGCTTTTTGCGATGAGCGGTCGCACTTCGCGCGACCCGAATCTGCGAAAAGGTGGGTTACCAGGGTTCGTCCTTCAGTCCCAGATAGTACGCCCCGACGTTCGTGGTGACGTGGAGAATCGGGGTGACGACGAGAACGACGCCGAGGACGGGGAGCGTGAACGTGCCCGTGAACCACGCGAAGTCGAGGGCGGCCGCGAGGAGGAGTGCGCCGACGACGAAGTCGAGTTGGTCGAGTCCGGGGAACGCCGCGCCGCGTTCGCGGCCGGTCCGACGCTTGAGGAACGAGGCGGCGACGTCGCCGAGCATTGCGCCGAACGCGAGGCCGAACGCGCCGAGCGTCGAGAAACGGGGGAGCGTGACGCCGAGTGCGGACCCCACCGGGTCGGCGGCGGCGTTGCAGAGGAACGCGAGGGCGAACCCGACGAGCGTTCCGACTGCCGTCCCGCGCCACGTCTTGCCGTCGCCGAGGACTCGACGACCGCCCCACGTCCGTCCGCCGTCGATTGGCGCGCCGCCGCCGGCGAGGACGGCGGCGTTGTTCGGCACGTAGGCGGGGAGCATCGCCCAGAACGCGCCGACGACGAGTTCGATGACCATACGGGGGCGTCGGCACGCGGGACAAAAGCCCCGGTGATTCCGTCGCGCCGCCGACACCTCCCAAACGGTGAACGAAAACCCTGATTACTGGACGACCGTAAGACGGGACCGATGATTCCTCCAATCGCCAGTCGGTTCGTCGCCGGGGAGACGGCCGCGGCGGCCTTAGACCACGCGCGACGGACGAACGAGGAGGGCGTGAAAGTCATCCTGAACCTCCTCGGGGAACACTACGACGAACGGGCGCCCGCGGACGCCGACACGGCGGCGTACGAGCGCTTGATAGCAGACATCGACGGCTCTGGACTCGACGCCTGCGTCTCGGTGAAGCCCTCGCAGATCGGCATCGACGTGAGCGACGCGGCGTTCCGCGAGAACTACCACCGCATCGCCGGGGCGGGTGCGGACCACGACGTGTTCGTCTGGTGCGACATGGAGGACGCCGACACCACCGACGTGACCCTCGACGTGTTCGAGGAGGTGGCCCGCGAGTACGACGGCGACGTGGGGCAGTGCGTGCAGGCGAACCTGAAGCGGACCGAGGAGGACCTGGAGCGTCTGGCCGACGTGCCGGGGAAGATTCGACTCGTGAAGGGCGCGTACGACGAGGACCCCGACATCTCCTACAAACAGAAGTCGAGAGTGAACGAGAAGTACGAGGAGTATCTGGAGTTCCTCTTCGAGGAGTACGTCGGCGGCATCGCCGTCGGCAGTCACGACCCGAAGATGATAGCGGCCGCCGAGGAACTGGCCGCCGAGTACGACCGGGCGTTCGAGGTGCAGATGCTGATGGGCGTCCGCGAGGACGCGCAACGCGAACTCGCCGCCGAGGGCCGCGAGGTGTGGCAGTACGCGCCGTACGGCGACAAGTGGATGTCGTACTTCTACCGGCGCGTCCGGGAGCGAAAGGAGAACCTCCTGTTCGCACTGCGCGCCGTCGCGGGCGTCTGAGCGCCGCCCCGAGCGATACCCGGACAGAAGCCCTCTTAACCCTCGGGCTTCACCTACTCACCGATAGATGTCTTCGTGGAGACGCGATTTCGCAAGCGGATTGGTCGTACTCGTCCCCATTCTCGTCATTCTGTACGTCCTCAGCATCCTCTACAACAGTATCGTCAGGCTGCCAGTCATCAAGGAACTGCAGGAACCGTACGGCTTCTTCGTCGCCATCGTCGTCTTCGTCATGCTCGTCCTCTCGGTGGGCTACCTGATGCGGACGACCGCCGGCCGACTGTTCGAGTCCGGCATCGACGCGACGATGAACAGGGTGCCGCTGATCCGCGTGTTGTACAACGCCTCGAAACTCGCCGTGGAGACGGCGCTGACGGGGACCGAGGACCTGCAGAAGCCCGTCAGACTCGAAGTGTGGCCCGGGATTCGGATGACGGCGTTCAAGACGGGGAAGACGACGCAGGACGGCCGCGAAGTCGTCTTCATGCCGACGGCTCCGAACATCACCACCGGGTTCGTGATGGAGGTCGAACCCGAGGACCTGACGGAGACGAACGAACGCGTCGAGGAGGCCCTGACGCGCATCCTCTCGGCCGGGTTCGCCGAGGACGAGACGTCGGCCGCGATAGACATCGAAGTGGACGAGGAGCGAAAGCGGTAGCGACGGCGGCGCCGATTCGGACCCCGCGACAGACTTTTGCTGCGACCGGGCGGGGACGCCACATGGAACGGAGACACGTCGCCTCGGGGACCGAGTGGGAAGCGCGCGTCGGCTACTCGCGGGCGGTGCGCGTCGGCCCGCACGTCCACGTCTCGGGGACGACGGCGACGGACGCGGACGGCGAAATCGTCGGCGAGGGCGACGCGGGCGAACAGACGCGGCGGGCGTTACGCAACGTGGAGTCGGCGCTGACCGAGGCCGGTGCCGCCCTCTCGGACGTGGTTCGGACGCGGATGTACGTCACCGACATCGACGACTGGGAGGCCGTCGGCGACGCCCACGCCGAGGCGTTCGGCGACGTGCGGCCCGCGACGAGCATGGTGGAGGTGAGCCGTCTCATCGACCCCGCGTTGCTGGTCGAAGTCGAGGCGACGGCGATAGTCGAAGCGGAGTGAGCGCGGAGAGCGGAGACCGAGCGGGTCAGTTCAGACGTAGGTGAACCACTCGTCGTGGTCGTCGGTGCGGCGTTCCACCAGGTCGAAGAACGCCTGCTGGAGTTCCTCGGTGACGGGGCCGCGGGAGCCGTCCCCGATCTCCACGTTGTCCACCTGACGGATGGGCGTGACTTCGGCCGCACTGCCGGTGAAGAACAGTTCGTCGGCGGTGTTGAGTTCGCCGCGACTGATGGAGACGTTGTCGTGGACCTCGTAGCCGCGTTCCTCGGCCAGCGTGATGAGCGTGTTGCGGGTGATGCCGTCGAGGATGCTCTCGGAGAGACCGGGCGTGAACAGTTCGCCGTCGCGCACGAGGAAGATGTTCTCGCCGGGACCCTCTGCGACGTTGCCCTCCTTGTTCAGGACGATGGCCTCGCGGTAGCCGTTGCGGCGCGCCTCCTCGCCCGCGAGCAGGGAGTTCACGTACAGGCCCGTCGTCTTCGCGTTCGTCGGAATCTGGCTGGAGGAGTGCTTGCGCCACGAGGAGACCATCACCTCGATGCCGTTCTCCAGGGCGTCCTCGCCGAGGTACGCGCCCCACGGCCACGCCGCGATGGCGACGTTCGTCGGGCAGTCGCCGGGCGAGACGCCGAGGGTGTCGTAGCCGTAGAAGGCGATGGGCCGGATGTAGGCCGCCTCGAGGTCCTGCCGGCGCAGGAGGTCCACCGTCGCCTCGGTGAGTTCCGCCGGTTCGAACGGAATATCCATCTCGTACGGCTTCGTGGACTCGTAGAACCGTTCGAGGTGTTCCTCCCAGCGGAATATCGCGGGGCCCTTCTCGGTGTCGTACAGGCGGACGCCCTCGAAGACGCCGGTTCCGTAGTGGAGTCCGTGTGTGAGCACGTGAATCTGGGCGTCGTCCCAGTCCACGAATTCGCCGTCCATCCAGATGGTGTCGACGTCCATCTCGTCAAATCCCATGTCCCGTGCTTTTTCGCGTCGGGATATAAAAGAATCTGTAGTCTGCGAGGGGATGTCGCGGTTCGGTCGTCCGACGCGGGAGAGACGGAGCGAGTCGGAACCGCCCGCTGGGTTTTTTCGGCCGGTGTGCGTCTGAGACAGACGAATGTCAGAGTCCGAGTTCGACACGGCAGACGCACCCGGCACGTCGGCGGCACCCGAGACGGTGGCGGTCACCGGCGGCACCGGCCGAATCGGTCCGACCGTCGTCGAGACGCTCCAGTCCGCCGGCCACCGCGTGGTCAACGTCTCGCGGTCGGGCGGCGACACGAGAGCGGACGCCGACCTGCGCGCCGACATGACCGACGCGGGCGAGGCGTACGGCGCGTTCGCCACCGCCGACGCCGACGCCATGTCCACCTCGGGATGCTGTCGACGCCCGACCACGATCCCGGACACGTCGTCTTCGAGAGCAACGCGATGAGCACGTACAACGTCCTGCAGGCCGCCGAGGCCCTCGACGTCGACACCGTCGTCCTCGCGTCGAGTCTGTCGGCGGTCGGCGCGAGTTTCGAACCCGACGGGATTCGCCTCTCGTATCTCCCCCTCGACGAGTCGCACCCGGTGTCGCCGTCGAACCCGTACGGATGGCAAGCAGGTGCTGGAGGTGACCGCCGACGGGTTCGCCCACCGGGCCGACGGCCCCGAGACCGTCGCCTCGATTCGGTTCCCGTGGATGCCCAGCGACGAGCAGATGCGCGAGACGTTCGAACGCGCCGACCGGACCCCGGCGGGACTCCGCGAGGCGGGCCACTTCGAGACGGCGCGCAACACGCTGTTCTCCTACCTCGCGCAGGAGGACGCCGCCGACCTGGTCCGGCGGGCCGTCGCCGCCGACTTCGAGGGCCACGAGCGGTTCTTCGCCGCCGCGCGCGACACCAGCGCGGACGTGCCGACGGAGGAGTTGGTCGAGGAGGTGTACCCGGAGGTAGAACGGCGACGGGAGTTCGAGGGGCACGAGGCGCTGATTTCGACCGAGAAGGCGTCGCGGATGCTCGATTGGGAGCCGGAGCGGAGTTGGCGGTAGTGCCTCAGCCGAGTCGCTCGACCAGGTCCTC
>NZ_WPCD01000018.1:0-38791 GCF_009741955.1 Halogeometricum sp. CBA1124
CACGTCGCCACCGAAGTCGACGTGCCGGCGCGCGCCCTCTCGCTCGACGCCGTCGAGGAGGCCATCGAGGCGGCGGACGTCGTCATCTCGGCCACCGGGAGTCCGGAGTACGTCCTCTCCTCGGACCACGTCGAGACGAGCGGAGAGACGACGGTCATCGACATCGCCCAACCCCGCGACGTGGACCCGGCCGTCGAGTCGCTCCCGGGCGTGGTCGTCCACGACATCGACGGGCTGGAGGCCGTCACCGAGAAGACGCGCGAACGGCGGCGCGAAGCCGCACAGAAGGTCGAAGCCATGATCGACGACGAGTTCGAACGGCTGTTGGAGTCGTACAAGCAGCGCCGCGCCGACCGAGCCATCAGCGGGATGTACGAGGCCGCAGAGCAGGTCAAACAGCGCGAAGTCGAGACGGCGCTGGCGAAGCTCGACGCGCAGGGCGGGCTGACGGACGAACAGCGGGAGACGGTGGACGCACTCGCTGACGCCCTCGTCGGGCAACTGCTCTCCGCGCCGACGAAGAGCCTCCGCGAGGCCGCCGTCGAGGACGACTGGGACACCATCCAGACGGCGATGACGCTGTTCGACCCCGACTTCGGCGGCGACGAACCGTCGCTGGAGTCGCCGTCGGGACCGCGAGACGGGATGCCCGACGGCGTCCCCGAAGACGTGCCCGACGACGCCGACGTCCCCCGGCACGTCCTCGAAGGACTCGCCGACGACTGAGGACGCGCAGACGGCTGACGCGAGACGCCGTCTGGGCGGGGAGAAACGTTATTCGCCCGGCGGACGACACCCCGTCATGGCCGAACTACTCGACGACGACGAGATTCAGAGCCGACTTCCCGACGGCTGGGAACGCGACGGCGACGAGATAACGAAGACGTACGAGTTCGATGACTACCTGAAGGGCATCGAGTTCGTCACGAAGGTCGGGGAAGTCGCCGAGGAGGAGTTCCACCACCCCGAGATAATCGTCGGCTACGAGGAGGTGGAGGTCCGTCTCACCAGCCACGAGGAGGGCGGAATCACGGACAAGGACATCCGCCTGGCCGACCTGTTCGACGACGAGCGATAGCCGTGAACGCCGCGTACGTCTTCCGCGTGCGGTTCCGCCTCGACGCCGCGTCGGGCGTCCGCACCGACCCGCGGACGTTCGAGACGGTGGTCGAAGTCGCCGCCGCCGACCCCGGCGAGGACGACTGGACGTTCTTCCGGGACGCCCTGTGGCGCGGCGAGGTCAACGACGACCGGTACGCCCGCGAACTCGCCGAGGAGTGGCTCTCGGTGCCCGTCGATTCCGTCTCGTTCAGCGAGTTGCGCACCGACGAGGCGTACCTGACGGCGTTGCGCGCCGAAATCTCGGACCACCTCGACCTGTTCAACGCCGACTCCGCGCGCGAAGTGCTCCACAAGTACCTCGGGTCGAGCATCCGGGTCGAAGACGGCGACTGAACACGCGTCGGAGAGGCTGACAGTACCGCCGAAAAGCACATAGCCACCGGGCGCGTACCCTCGTCTCCGATGGTAGCCGACGCGTACGACTTCTGGCTGTTCGACCTCGACGGCACGGTCGTCGACGCCGACTGGTCGTACACCCGCGAGGTGTTCGACCGGGTGGGCGACAGACTCGGCCGCGAGTTCACCGACCGCGAGGCCGAGGTCGTCTGGCACGGCCTCGGCGGCGCGCGCGACCCGCAACTGCGGGCGTGGGGCGTCGACCCCGAGGAGTTCTGGCCCGCGTTCCACGCCGTCGAGGACCCGCAGGCCCGCGCGGAGGCGACCCACCTCCACGACGACGCCGCCGACCTCCTCGCCGCCGTCGCGGACGACCGGCCGGTGGGCGTCGTCACGCACTGTCAACAGTTCCTCGCCGACCCCGTCCTCGACCACCTCGACCTCCGCGACTGGTTCGACGCCGTCGTCTGCTGCACGGAGGAGGTCGGGTGGAAGCCCAACCCCGCGCCCGTCTACCACACGATGAAGGCGCTCGGCATCGACCCCGACGCCGGCGCTCGCGGCGTTCTCGCCGGCGACGGGTCCAGCGACATCGGGGCCGCGTGGAACGCCGGACTCGACGGGATTCACGTCGAGCGTCACACCCCGGAGCGACGCGGCCGGTGCGTCCTCGCGGACGTGCGCGTGGAGACGTTCGACGAGTTACGGAACCGGCGCGTCGCCACCGACGGCGGGTTCGTCGTCGAGTGAAGTGACGCTACTCGTCGCCCGTCGCCGGCAGGTCGCGAATCGCGATGAAGCCGTCGCTAGAGACGGATAGCTCCCACTTCGCGTACGGGAACCGGACCTGTATGTCGTAGCGCGACGACTCCCCCGGCCGCGGTTCGAGCAGTGTCTCCAGCGCCTCCGCGTCCAGCGAGGTGAACAGCGGTTCGGCCTGCATCGCGTCGACGCCGGTGTGCGCCTCCATCACCTGTGCGATGGTCGTCCCGAGTTCCTCGTCTCTCTGCCAGTCGTGGACGCCGATGACCGTCCACGTCCCGTCGGCCGTCTCCGCGGGGAACGTGTCCACCGCTTCCTCCAGCGTGTCGCACGGCCGGTCCTCGACGAGCGTCTCCTCCTCTATCGTCGGCGTCCGGTTCTGCGTCGCGAGTTCGCTCGCTCGTTCGACGACGGCGGCGACGTCGCCGTCGTCGGCTTTCCGGACGTACTCGGAGATGCCGGCTTCCAGCGCGTCGAGTGCGACGGCGTCCCACTCCTTTGCGGTGTAGAAGATGATCGGTATCGACGCGGCGCGCCGGCGCGCGGCGACGATGAAGGCGGTGTCGTCGTCGAGTCTGAGCGAGTCGCTGACGATGCAGTCGACCGACCGAGAGTCGAGGACCTCCAGCCCGTCCTCAGCGTTCGACGCCGTCACCGTCTCGATACCGTCGTCGGCGTGTCGCTCGAAGGAGAGCTTGGAGAGCTCGAGCAAATCCGGGTCGTCGTCGACGTGCAGGACGGTCGCACTTGAATCCATGCGTGTGGGAGTTAGTCCCACCGCACTAAAATTTTCTTGGCAGGTGATGTGTCAGACGGATTGCCTAGTCAGTCCGACTCGTAGCCCGCCAGTCCGTCGAACACGTCGGTGTCGGCGAGGAGCGTCGAGAACGCCTCGACGCTCTCCTTGGCCGTTCGGTCGGGGTTCGCGCGGACGCGGACGGACTCCTCGCCGACGGGGACGAACGCCATCCCCAGCGTCTCGGCGGTGGCGCGCAGGCCGAGTCCCGCATCGGCCTTCCCGCGCAGGACGGCGCGCGCCGGACTCTCCGTCGCCTTCGTCGTCAACTCGTAGCCGTCGACGGCCGCGGTCAGGTCGCGTCGCGTCGTCCCCCGGTCGGCCGCGAGTTCCTCGAACGCCGCGTCCAGACTGGCCCGGAGCCCGGCGTTCGCGTCGCGGTTGACGAAGCGCAGGTCGCCAGCGACGAGGTCCGAGAGGCCGGACACGTCCGCGGGGTTGCCCGCGGGGACGACGAGTCCCCACTCACGCGTCCACCCGCCGAGGTCGACGCTCTCTACGTCGCGGTCGGTGGGGCCGGCGACGACGGCCACGTCGGGCACGCCGCCGCGGAGGCGACGCAAGCCCTCTCGGCTCCCGACCGGGAGGTACCGCGGCGCGTCGAGTCGGTCGAGGAGGCGCGACAGGGCGGGGTCGTCCTCGCCGACGCGAGGAGGGTCGGCGCGCGCACGTCCGGCGAGAACAGGCGCACTTCGACGGACTCGCCCGCCGCGAGGTACTCGGTGTCGGGGTGAACTTCGACCACGCCGTCGGCCTCGACCAGCGACGTGGTCGCGCCGCTTCCCTTGTCCACCGGGTACACGAGCGTCTCGCCGGCCTCGTCTTCGAGGAGGCCGACGGGCATGAGGCGCAGTCGCCCCTCGCCGTAGCGTTCGCGGGCGGCCATCGTCCCGGTGACCGTGGCCGTCCGCGGTTCCGGCAGGCCGGCCGCGCGGCGAATCGCGGGCGCGACGAACGTCTGGAAGATGGTCAGCGCGGAGACGGGGTAGCCCGGCAGGCCGACGTAGGCGGAGGCGGAATCGGTGGCTTCGTCCTCGCCGTCGCCGTTCTCGCCGTCACCGTTCTCGCCGTCGCCGTCCTCGCCGCCGAGAGTGCCGACGAGCATCGGCTTGCCCGGCTTGACCGCGACGCCGTGCAGGAGGAGTTCGCCGCGCGACTCGATGACGCGGTAGATGACGTCGACGGCGGAGGCGGAGGTGGACCCCGAGGACAGCACCAGGTCGCACTCCTCGGCCGCCTCCACGAGGATGCGCTCCATCTCCTCGTAGTCGTCGCCCGCGTGGGGGTACAGCACCACCTCGCCGCCGGCCTCCTCGACGCCGGTGGCGACGGTGTAGCTGTTCACGTCGTAGATCTGACCGGCGTCGCTGTTCAGCGGGTCGCCCGGCCGGACGAGTTCGTCGCCGGTGGAGATGATACCGACCGTCGGCTTCCCGCGGACGGGCACCTCGTCCACGCCGAGCGCGGAGAGCAGGCCGATTTCGCGGGGCGTGAGGTACGTGCCGGGGCCGAGTGCGCGCGCCCCGGCGGCCACGTCCGCGCCGGCGAGCATCACGCTGTCGCCGGGCGCGACGGCGTCGCGGACGACGAGGGTGCCGTCTCGCTCCTCCGTCCGTTCGACGATGACGACGGCGTCCGCGCCGTCGGGCATCACCGCACCCGTGGAGATCTCGACCGCTTCGCCGTCGCCGACGACGACGTCGGGTTCGCTCCCGGCGTGGACCGCGCCGACCAGTTCGAGTTCCTCGGGGGACGCCTCGCCCGCGCCGAACGTGTCCCGGGCGCGGACGGCGTAGCCGTCCATGCTCGCTCTGTCGAACCCGGGCACGTCCATCTCGGCGTCGATTCGCTCGGCGAGGACGCGCCCGCGGGACTCACCGAGCGGGACCGTCTCGGGGGCCGGCGACAGGTCGAGGTTCGCGATGGCCGCGTGGGCGTCCTCGGGGTCGGCCAGGTCGCGGAACTCCTTTCGGGTCACGCGAACCACCCCGTGGCGAGAGTGACGCCGTCGGTCGCACGCTCGGCCGCGACGCGGCCGAGAGGCCGTCCGACGGCAGTCACGCCGACCACTCCCAGCCCTCGACGGTCACGGCGTCGCCCTCGTCGTAGCCCTCCCGCCCCTCGGGGACGACGACCCACCCGTCGGCGAGTGCGACCGACGAGAGGACGCCCGACCCGGAGGCGCGGGTCGGTTCGGCGGTACGTTCACCGGACTCGTCGGCCTCGCCGAGTCGGACCCGCGCGACGTCCGCACGCCGGGTTCGCTCGGAATCTTCCGCGTCAGGCGCGCCTCCACGCTCGGGTACGGGTGGTCGTCGAGGTGGCCGACGCGCTTCAGCACGGGGCGGAGGAACTGCACGGCGTTGACGATGCAGGCGACGGGGTACCCCGGCAGCATCACGACGGGCGTCTCCTCCACGACGCCGAGAGCGACCGGATGCCCGGGTTTGAGGGCGACGCCGTGGACCAGCACTTCGCCCAGTTCGTCGACGACTTCGGGAATCAAATCGCGTTCGCCGACCGATGACCCGCCCGTCGTCACGACCACGTCCTTCGTCAGGTCGCGTTGGACGGCCGCGCGGAGGGCCGCGGGGTCGTCGGTGACCACGTCTCGATACGTCGCCACGCCGCCCCAGCGTTCGACCAGTCGGGAGACGGTCAGGCCGTTCGTCTCGACGATTTCGCCCGGCCCGGGGTCCGACTGGACGAGTTCCTCGCCCGTCGGAATCACGCCCACCGTCGGCCGTTCGTACACCGACACCTCGTCGCGACCGACGGACTTCAGGAGGCCGAGGTCCGAGGGCCGGAGTTCGTGGCCGGCGTCGAACAGGGCCTGTCCCTCGGCCACGTCCTCGCCGGCGTCGCCGACGTTCTCGCCCTCGGTGACGGCGTCGAACACCTCCAACTCCGCTCCGACCTCCTCGGCGTGTTCGACCATCACCACCGCGTCAGCGCCCGGCGGGAGTTCGCTGCCGGTGTGGACGCGGACGGCCGCGCCCGGTTCGACGGCGCGTCGGGGTCGGACTCCGCCTCCGCGACGGCGACGCGGAGGACCGAGGGCGACCGGTCCGACGCGCCGAACGTGTCCGCGGCGCGGACGGCCCACCCGTCCATCGCCGCGCGGTCGTAGTTCGGAACCGGATTCGGCGCGGTGACCGACTCCGCCAGGGGGCGGCCGTCGGCCCGGCCGATAGGAAGCGTCTCCGTCCGGTCGTGCGGTGTCGCCGCCGCGAGGAGCGTCCGGCGCGCCTCGGCGACCCGCGTTCGCTCTTTGAACCCGGCGGTCTGCCGGTCGTGCGCGTTCGTCATGGCGGATGGTTGGCCGGCGGAGAGTAAAAGGCTCCGCGCGTCGGCCGCGGCGAGTGTCGGGGACGAGGCCGACACCTGCGGTCGGACGCGGCGACTGGTCGGCCGTCGGACCACAAGGCTTACCCGTCCGCTGGCGGCCGACCGCGGCCTTTTTCGACCCGGCATCCGTACCAACGAGTATGTCTGCATTGCGGGACGCGCTTCAGGAACTTCCGGACGCGGTGTTCGCCGACCTGCTGGAATCCGACGACGCGTACCTCCTCGTGTTGGACCTCCCGGGCGTGACCGCCGAAACCGCGGAACTCCACGTCGAGAAGGGCCGCCTCGTCATCGAGGCGCGCCGCGACAAACAACTGCCGACGGAGTTCCGGTACGTCCGCGAGGACCGCTCTCTGTTCCTCGACGCCGAGATTCCGCTCCCGCCGGACGCGACGGGCGCCGGCGCCGACAGCGAGATGGACCGCGGCGTCCTCACCATCCGCCTGCCGAAACGCGACGCCGCCCCCGAACGGACCATCCCCATCTCCAGTGCCGACGACACCGAGGCCTGACCGCGCGGTGAGGTGGTGACGCTGGTCAATCTACGTTCGTACTGGCGGTTTCTGGTCGTCGTCTACCAGTTCTTCCCGCTGATAGTCGCGTACGCGCGCGACCGTCGCAAGTACCTGCTGTTCGGCGGCCGTCGGACCGTCACGACCGAGATGCAAGCCGAGCGAGCGCAGATACTGCTGGACTCGCTGTTGACACTCGGCCCGACGTTCATCAAACTCGGCCAACTGCTGTCGACGCGGCCCGACATCCTGCCGCCGCAGTACATCGAGGTGCTGTCGAGTCTGCAGGACGACGTGCCGCCCGCGCCGTGGTCCGACGCGAAGCAAGTGCTGGAGGAGGAACTCGGCCCCATCGACGAGGCGTTCGCGTCGTTCGACGACGACCCGATAAGCGGCGCGAGTCTCGGTCAGGTCTACACCGCCCGGTACGACGGCGAGGACGTGGCGGTGAAGGTGCGCCGCCCCGGCATCGAATCGCTCGTGGAGGCCGACCTGCGCGTCGTCCGGTGGTCGCTGCCGATACTGATGCGGTTCATCGGACAGGGCAGGGCGTTCTCGCTGGAGAACCTCGCCGACGAGTTCGCCAAGACCATCCGACAGGAGATGGACTACGGCCGGGAACGGCGCATCCTCGAACAGATTCGGTCGAACTTCGAGGGCGACCGGACCATCCGCATCCCGGACCCCGTCGAGGAGCGGTCGGGACCGCGCGTGCTGACGATGGAGTACCTCCCCGGGACGAAGATAAACGACGTGGCGGCCATCGACGAGATGGGCGTCGACCGGACGGAGTTGGCGACGCGCCTCCAGCGCATCTACCTCCAGATGATAATCGACGACGGCGTCTTCCACGCCGACCCCCACCCCGGCAACCTCGCCGTGGACGAGGAGGGGCGCATCATCTTCTACGACTTCGGCATGTCCGGGCGCGTCGACCCGTTCATCCAGGACAAAATCGTGGACTTCTACGTCGCCGTCGCCAACCAGAACATCGACGGCATCCTCGACGCCCTCGTGGAGATGGGGACGCTGTCGCCCGAGGCGGACCGGCAGGTGATGGGCGACGTGATGGAACTGGCCATCGCCGACGCCCGCGGCGAGGACATCGAGCAGTACCGCGTCCAGCAGATAATCGAACAGGTCGAGTCCACCATCTACGAGTTCCCGCTTCGACTGCCGCGGAACCTCGCACTCGTCCTGCGGGTGGCCACCGTCGTCGAGGGCGTCTGCGTCACCCTCGACCCCGAGTTCGACTTCATCTCCGTCGCCACCGACTACCTCCGCGAGGAGGGCTACTACGAGGAGACGGCGAAGGAACTCGTCGCCGACGCGGGGCGACAGATGCAACGGACGACGGAGGCCCTGTTCACGGTGCCGCCGAAACTGGACCGCGTCCTCGACAGGGTCGAACGCGAGAACCTGACCGTCAACGTCCGCCTCGAGGACAAGAACGACGTGCTGGACAAACTGGCCCGCCGCCTCGTCTACGGTATCCTCCTCTCCGTCGGGGCCCTCTCGACGGCCATCCTCTACGCGTTCGACCAGACCAGCGTCGTCCCCGCCGCCGTCGCCGCGGCGTTGACGGTACCCGTCGTCGTCCAACTCTACCGGTCGTTCCGCAAGAAGCGCGGCCTCCGGACGACGCCGCAGTTCACCCGGCAGAGCATGCGTCAGCGTCGCGGCGAGGACTGAACCGACCTCGCCCCGGCGACGATTCTCAAACGTGAGTTTTTGAAGCGGACGTTTATTGCGGATGACGAGACACCTTCCCACCGATGACTCGCTGGCGGGTCGTGGTGGCGGGATTCGCCCTCGCGGCGTGCAGCGAAGCGTTCGTCTTCCTCCTGACCGGTCGGGTGACGCTCGTCGGCGGCCTGGCCGGGAGCGCGTTCGCGGGCTACCTGGTCGGCCCGGACACCGCCGACGGCGCGTGGCACGGTCTCTTGTCCGCGCTCACGTGGGGTATCGTCCTCATTCCGGGCCTCGTCGCCCTCGCCGTCGTCGGCGGCGGTACGCTCCCCTTCCCGTTCGAGTACCTCGTCCCACTGTTCGACACGCCCGGCGAGGCGACGACGGGAATTCTGCTCTGCGTGACGCTACCCAACGTCGCGGCGGGCGTCCTCGGGAGTTACTCGCGCGGACGCGACGCCCGCGAGGACGACGGGGGCGACGGCGTGGACGGCTGGTTGGACGCCGACACCGACGAGGCCTGACTGCGACGGCCTACGCGCGGTCCGCGTCGCTCCGCGGCCGGACGGCCGGTTCGCTCGCGTCGTCGCGGGCGAGTTCGTACAGCACGAATCCGAGCGACGCCATCGAGCGGTCGGCTTCCAGACGCCGGAGGTGCGCGCGGCGTTCGGCGACGGGGTCGGAGATGCCCGCCGGGTGGCGGGCCGCCCCGGCGTCGGAGTCGTCGTGGGAGTCGGCGGCGGGTTCGGCGGCGAACTCGGCAGCGTCGAACGCCTCGCGGGCCGCCCGAACCTCGCGGTCCAACCGCGCCCGTTCGTCCTCGTCCGCCGGCGGCGAGAGCCGACTCACGAGCGACCGCTCCGCGGCGGCGGCCGCGTCGGGTCGGACAGCCAGCGTCTCCGCCGCCGCCGAGAGCGACGGCACGTCGAAGCCGAGTCGCCGGCGGACGACGCGGAGGGCGGCGAACGCCGCGGGGAGGAGCCCGTACCGGTCGAACGGGTCGCCGTCGGCCGAGCGACGCTCCGCGGCCGGGGGTAACTCGCCGGCGGCGACGGCGGCGAGGAGGCGGCGGGCGAGCGACTCCCCCTCGGGGCAGCGGAGACGTCGGACGACTGTGCTGACGGCCGCGTCGGTGCGGGCTGTCGCGTACTGAGCCATACTTCGAAGTCCGCGCCGCGGACGATGTACGCTGTTGCGCGAATATCGTGACAATTGATGGAACCGCGACGAAACGTCGGGGGGCGACGGCCGCAAAAGCCGTCGTCGCAGCGGCGTTCGTCAGCCGTTCACGCGGGCGAACGCGGCAATAGACCGTTTCCAAACCGTTTATACCGGTCTACCGACAACGCGCAGGTATGCCCAGAGAACAGAAGCAGGTCCGCGAACTTCAGGAAGGCAGCTACGTGATGATGGAGGAGTCGCCGTGCAAGATAAACGCCTACAGCACGGCCAAGCCCGGCAAACACGGCAGCGCGAAGGCCCGAATCGAGGGCAAGGGCGTCTTCGACAGCAAGAAGCGGTCGCTCAGCCAGCCCGTGGACGCGAAGGTGTGGGTGCCCATCATCGAGCGAAAGCAGGGTCAGGTCGTCTCCGTGACGGGCTCCGACGCGCAGATCATGGACCTCAGCACGTACGAGACGTTCACGATGCGCATCCCCGAGGACGAGGACCTCTCGCCCGAAGACGAGATAGAGTACCTCGAGTACGAGGGACAGCGGAAGATCGTCTGATCGGGATGTTCCCCGGGGCAACCGCATCGCGTGACGACGCCGCGTACGTCGTCGTGGGCGCCCCGCTGGATATCTCGACTACGTTCCGACCCGGGACCCGGTTCGGTCCCGAGAGAATCCGGCGGTTCGCCCGGACGTTCGACGACTACGACCGGCGGACCGACCTGCACTTCTCCGACTGTCTCGTCCACGACGAGGGCGACGTCCACCCGTGGGACGACGCCCGCGAGTACGTCGAGTGGGTCGCGGGAACGCTCCGCGACGTGGTGCGCGACGACGCCGTCCCCCTCTTGCTGGGCGGCGAACACACCGTCACCTACGCCGGCGTCGACGCGTCGAACCCGAGGTGTTCGTCTGTCTGGACGCCCACCTCGACCTGCGTACCGACTACGACGGCAACGAGTGGAGCCACGCCACCGTCACCCGGCACGTCCTCGACGAACTCGGCGCGGCGGAGGCGATCATCCTCGGCGCACGGACCGGGTCGCCCGAGGAGTGGGACCGCGCCGACGCCGACGACGTGACCGTCGTCGCCCCCGAGGACGTGGCCGACTTCGACTTCGGCGACCGACTCGACGGGCGGTCGACGTACCTCAGCGCCGACATCGACGGCGCGGACCCCGGGTTCGCCCCGGGGACGGGGACGCCCGAACCGTTCGGGATGGCCCCCCGCGAGATGCGCGACGTGGTCCGGACCGTCGCCCCTCACGCCGACGGCTTCGACGTGGTGGAGGTGAACGACAGGGACGACGGACAGGCGGCGTCGCTCGGCGGGAAACTCCTGCGCGAGTTCGTCTACTCGCACGCCAGCGCCGCGGCTCCCGAGTCCGACTTCGAGTCCGACGCCGACGCCGGCTGAAAAGAACGAACGGCCGCGCGGTTTACCGCTTTCCGCTGCGGAACAGCCGTCGTACCTTGCTCGTGATACGCCGCTTCATAATGACTGCAAGGCGGAAACCCGCGACTTTAGGCGCGGGAGGAAGCCGACAACCCATTACACGAACACTCCTCAATAGCAGGCCGACTCCCCAACGCCAATCCAAACTGTCATAAATACGTACTTCTACATATGAAGTACAGATGGTGGAAGACTCAAGCACTCGAACCGTTCCCATCAAACTCGATGTGGACAAGAGTGCCGCTGACCTCCTCCACCAGACAACCGACCACTTCCTCGACGCCGCCAACCATGTCGTAGACGTAGCGTGGGAGCCCGGCTGGAAAATCACCAACAAACAGAAACTCCACGACCTCACCTACTACGACGTTCGAGATGGCTCGCCGCTCCCGGCCAATCTCGTGCAAGCCGCACGAAACCGCGCCGCAGAAGCCGTCAAAGGCTGTGTCGAACGATGGAAGAAAGGCAAGAAAGCCTCGAAGCCTCACTTCACGTCGCGGTTCGCCAGCTACGACGCGAGAACCGTCACCGTCAACGACGACCACGCTACACTCGCCACCATCGACGGACGAGTGACCGCAGAGTTCGTCCTCCCCAACGAACAGCGTGGCACGCCGCACTCGGCGTACCTGTTCAACGATGACTACGACGTGAAAGGAGCTAC
The DNA here is from genome assembly GCF_009741955.1 of Halogeometricum sp. CBA1124. NCBI lineage: Archaea > Methanobacteriati > Methanobacteriota > Halobacteria > Halobacteriales > Haloferacaceae > Halogeometricum > Halogeometricum sp. CBA1124. The sequence continues at coordinate 11,858 of NZ_WPCD01000018.1, forward strand.
GCTCCACTACGACGAGGTTGAGGACTGCTTCTACCTCCACGTGCGGACAAAGCCCGCCGTAGAGAATGATGAGGCCGAACAAGGCGATGCCAAGCACGTCTCCGTCCTTGGTGTTGACCTCGGCATCACAAACATCGCAACCACCTCAACCGGGCGCTTCTGGAGCGGTGGCGAACTCAACCACTGGCACCGAGAGTACGAGAAGCGTCGTGGCGACCTCCAACAGACCGGGACTCGGTGGGCACACGAGAACGTTCAGCGAGTCGGTCGAAAGCAAACCGGGCGGTTCGAGCAGATGCTTCACACCATCTCGAACGAACTCGTTGAGGAAGCTCTTGAGAACGACTGTACGCACATCGTGTTCGAGCAACTCAAAGGAATCCGCGAACGCCTACCGCACGCAAAGGCGGTTCACAAATGGGCGTTCCATCGCTTGTTCGAGTACGTCACGTACAAAGCCGAGTCTGAAGGACTTGTGGTGAAGCAGATTAATCCGGCGTACACGAGTCAGCGTTGCTCGAAATGTGGGTTTACCCACGAGGATAATCGTCCACACAACAACGGTCAGGACGAGTTCGGTTGTCTGAAGTGCGGGTATGATGTTCACACGGATTATAACGCCGCGAAGAATATCGGGCTGAAGTATCTCCGCGACCAGCAAAAGTCTGGACGTGGAGGCGCACCCGTAGGCGTGCGCTTGAACAGCGGGATGTTGAACGTGAACGGCGAGTATTCGCCTACTGCCTTGAGCAGTTAGAACGGGAGTCCACGCTGAATGCCACGGCCTTCAGGCCGTGGTAGCTTACTCCTCGCGGCAGGCGTCGCCATACGCGCATCGCTTTCCTGAATTTGCCCATGACAGTCACCCCGCGGTGGGTCGCGGTGTTCGTTCGCCCGTCTCGCTGACGGGTGCAAATCGGTAGCGGCGGGGCGTACATAGGTGTCGTGGCCGTCGAGTGACAGGCTCGACGGACGCCACGCGCCCGAGACCAGCGGGATACAAGCCGCGGGCGGCCGACGACTCGCCCATGGCGATGGACCGCGCCGACGTGATAGCACGGTACGACGAACAGCTCGACACCGCGGCGTACGCCGACGTGGACGCCAGCGCGAACGGCCTGCAGGTCGGGTCGGAGACGGGGACGGTCGAACGCGTCGCGTTCGCCGTCGACGCCGCCGAGGCGACCATCGAGGCGGCCGTGGACGCGGGCGCGGACCTGCTCGTGACCCACCACGGCCTCGTCTGGGGCGGGTTGGACCGCGTGACCGGCCGCGAGTACGACCGCATCGCCCCGCTGGTGGAGAACGACGTGGGCCTGTACGTCTCGCATCTCCCCCTGGACGGCCACCAGTCGCTCGGCAACGCGGCCGGCGTCGCGGACCGCCTCGAACTGGAGGGGCGCGAACCGTTCGGCGAACTGGGACCGGTCCACGTCGGTCAGCGCGGCCGGGCGTCGCGGACGTACACCGTCGAGGAACTCCGCGAGACGCTGGACGGGTTCGACAACGGCGGACGACCGACGCAGGTGCTCGACTTCGGCCCCGACGAGATTTCGGAGATTGCCGTCCTCACCGGGTCGGGCGCGGACTGGCTCTCGGAGGCCGAGGCCGTCGGCGCGGACGCTCGTGACCGGCGAGGGGAAACAGCAGGTGTACCACGAGGCGCGCGAGGCGGGGGTCAACGTCTTCCTCGCGGGCCACTACGCGACGGAGACGTTCGGCGTCCGCAGTCTCGCGGCCCTCGCCTCGGAGTGGGGGTTGGAGACGACGTATCTGGACTTCCCGACGGGGCTGTGAGCGGGCGGCGCTGACGGCGTTCCGGACCGACGGCGGGAGTTATCTATTCGGATAATTGGGAGGTCGTCTTTTTACTTTACCAGACGTACGAACTTCGTAGGAAATGTCACGACCATCATCGAAACGGTTCGCACCGAGCTTCGGAGTGAAACTCGGTGTGGCCCTTCTCGCCGTCGTCGCACTCGTCGTGGGGTTCGGCGTGGTGGTTCAGGACCAGACGTCCGAGACGCTTCAGACGGAGGAACGAGCGGACCTCGTCACCTCCGCGGAGGTGCGGGCGGCGGAACTGGACACGTGGATTGGCGGAATCGAGAAGCAGACGCGGCTTCACTCGTCGTACCCGGTTCTGGGGTCGGGCGACGAGGCGGCCATCAGTGACCATCTCTCGGAGACGGTCGCGGACGACGCCGTGCCGAAGGGGGTCGTCGCAGTCCACTACTACGACACGGCCGAACAGGAGATCGTCGCGAGTTCGAACCCGACGATGGAGGGCGTCAGCCCGGCCGAACAGGGCGCGCCGTTCGCGGAGAACCCGCCGACGTTCGACGGACCGGACGGGACGCACGTCACGTCGCCGTTCACGGTTCCGGTGGCCGACTTCCCGGTCATCTCGGTCATCTCGCCCATCGAGGGCGCCGAGAACCGGGCGCTCATCTACATGATAAACGTCGAGTCGCACGCCGCGGCGTTCGCCAGTACGGCGGGCGGCGGGTCGACGACCGTCGTGGACGGCGAGGGACGGTTCGTCGCCCACCCCGACGCGTCGAAACTCCTCACCGAGTACGAGGGTGACGCGGCCGCCCTCGAAGACGGCGGCTTCGTCGAGAACGAGGAGACGCTGGTCGCCAGCGCGTCGATGGAGACGCTCGACTGGACCGTGCAGGTCGAGTCCCAGAAGTCCGAGGCGTTCGCCGTCGGCAAGCAGGTCACGTCGGCCATCACCGGCCTCATCCTGCTCGTCCTCGTGAGCCTCTCGCTCGTCGGCGTCCTCGTGGGGTCCAACACCATCGTCTCGCTCCGGCGTCTGGCCGACCGGGCCGACTCGATGGCGAAGGGTGACCTCGACGTGGACCTGCGGACGACGCGGTCCGACGAGTTCGGGACGCTGTATCACTCCTTCGCGGACATGCGCGACACGCTCCGCGCCCAGATTCGCGAGACCGAACGCGTCAACGACCACCTCGAACAGAAGGCGGCGTCGTACGGCGCGGTGATGAACGCCGTCGCCGACGGCGACCTGACGCGCCGGATGGAGGCCTCACGGGAGAACGACGCGATGGCCGAGGTGGCCCACTCGTTCAACGAGATGCTGGACGAGATAGCCGACACGATGGCCGAGGTGACGCAGTTCGCCGACCACGTCGTCGACGCCGCGGACCGCGTCGACACGGGTGCCAACGAGGTGATGGACGCCTCCGCCGAGGTGACGGAGGCGACGACGGAGATATCCAACGGCGCCGAACAGCAGACGGACAACCTCCTGACCGTCTCCGAGGAGATGGACCAACTGTCCTCCTCGGCCGAGGAGATAGCGGCGACGGTCAACGGCGTGGCCGACGCCTCGCGGCGCGCGGCCGAAATCGGCGAGTCCGGCCGCGAAGACGCCGAACAGGCGCTCGAAGAGATGGACGCCGTCGAGAACGCGACCGAACAGACCGCCGAAGAGGTGACCGCTCTCGCCGAGGAACTCGAAGCCGTCGGCGACATCGTGGAGGTCATCCGCGACATCGCGGGCGAGACGAACCTGCTGGCGCTGAACGCCTCCATCGAGGCGGCGCGGACCGGCGAGAAGGGGTCGGGCTTCGCCGTCGTCGCCGACGAGGTGAAGTCGCTGGCCGAGGAGACGGCCGAGTCCGCGGCGGAGATAGAAGAGCGCATCGAGCGCATCCAGTCGCGGGCCGACGGGACGACGGCCGCGATGGAGGAGACGCGGACGAGCATCGTCTCCGGCGTCGAGACGGTCGAGTCGGCCATCGACGCCCTCGAAGAGGTGGCCGTCGCCGTCGACGAGACGGACGACTCGATTCAGGAGATACGCGAGGCGACGGAGACGCAGGCGCGCTCTGCGACAGCCGTCGTCGAACGGGTGGACGAGGTGGCCGCAATCAGCGAACAGACGTCCGACGAGGCGGGCGACGTGGCCGCCGCGGCCGAAGAACAGACCGCGACGATGACGACGGTGAGCGACTCCGCGGAGCGTCTCGCCGACCGGGCGCGCGACCTGCGGAGCGCGCTCGAGGACTTCACCGTCGCCGAATCGGACGGAACGGCGCTCGACGCGAACGCGCGGGCGGCGATGGGGGACGACTGAGATGATAGAACTGAACGCGACGCTGTGGCTGTGGGTCGGTGCCGTCGGGATGGCGCTCGGGACGGTACCGCCGGCGTACAAGTTTCTGACCGATGCCGAGAGCCGGGGGTACACCGCCGTCCTCGCCCTCGTGACGGGCATCGCGGCCGTCGCCTACGCGCTGATGGCGCAGGGCTACGGGAGCATCGCCGTCGGCGGAAACTCGGTCGCTATCGTCCGCTACACGGACTGGCTGGTGACGACGCCGCTGATGGTGCTGTACCTCGGCCTCCTCGCGCGGTCCGGACTGCGAATCTACGCCCTGCTGGTCGTCACGGACGTCGTCGTCATCGTGAGCGGCGTCGTCGCCGCCTCGGTCGACGGGACGGCGCGCTACGTCGCCTTCGCCGTCGGCGTCGTCGCCTACCTCGTCCTCGTCTACCTCCTCGTGCGGAGCTCCCGCGGGGGGCGGACTTCCAGTCCGGCGACGTGGTGGCGACGTTCACCACGGTCCGGAACCTGACGGTGGTCGTCTGGACGCTGTACCCCATCGTGTGGATTCTCGCGCCGACGGGGCTGGGACTGCTGCTACCCGACACGCAGGTGCTGGTGCTGACGTATCTCGACCTGGTGTCGAAAGTCGGCTTCGTCGTCGTCGCCGTCGGCGGCCTCCAGTCGGTTCGGTCGCTGGAGTCGGCGCGGATAACCGCCGAGAGCGCCGACTGACGGCGCGAGGGACAACACTTCGCGCGCTCTTTTTCGTTCGACGACGGGTCGCCGACTGCGCCCGTCGCGGACCGCGACCACTAAACGGGGCGGCGACCCACCCGGAGGTATGAGCGACGACGCCCACGACGACGGCGCGGCAGACGCCGACGAGTCCGAAACTGACCACGACGGCGCGGCAGACGCCGACGAGTCCGAAACTGACCACGAGTACCACCCGCCGCACCGCGAGGAGTTCCACGAGAACCCCGTCGGTCACGCCCGGGTCCGCGCGGGGATGACCGTCGGCGAACTGGCCACCGAGTACGGCAAGGCGGGCATCGGCGCGTCGAACCTCGAACGCGCCGTCGACGTGTACGCCGAGATGCTCGGGCGCGACGACGTGACGAACCTGTTCGGCCTCGCGGGCGCGATGGTCCCCACCGGGATGCGACAGATAGTCGTGGACCTCATCCGCGACGGCCACATCGACGCGCTGGTCACGACGGGGGCGAACCTGACGCACGACGCCATCGAGGCTATCGGCGGCAAACACCACCACGGTCGGGCGGAACCGCACGACCCCCACCCGTCGGACGAGACGGCGACACCGACGGGCGAGACGCTTCGCGACCACGACGAACACCTGCGCGACGAGCAGGTGGACCGCATCTACAACGTCTACCTCCCGCAGGAACACTTCGCGCTGTTCGAGGGACACCTCCGCGAGAACGTCTTCCCCGAAGTCGAGCGGACGGTGTCGATTCAGGAGTTCACCGCCGAACTGGGGCGGGCGAACCTCGAACGGAACGAGGCGGAGGAAATCGACGAGGACGCGGGCGTCGCCGCCGCGGCGTACGAACACGACGTGCCGGTCTACTGCCCGGCGATTCAGGACTCCGTACTGGGGATTCAGGCGTGGATATACTCGCAGACCTCCGAGTTCACGCTGGACGCTTTGAAGGACATGACTCACCTCTCGGACCTCGCGTTCGAGGCGGAGCAGGCGGGCGCGATGGTCGTCGGCGGCGGCGTCCCCAAGAACTACGTCCTGCAGACGATGCTGACCATCCCGGACGCCTACGACTACGCGGTGCAGTTGACGATGGACCCCGACCACACCGGCGGCCTGTCGGGCGCGACGTTGGACGAGGCCCGGTCGTGGGGGAAACTGGAGAAGTCCGCCAGGAACGTCACCGTCGTCGGCGACGCCACCATCACGCTCCCGTTCGTCGCCGCCGCGGCGCGGGAACGGGCCGCGGACTTGGAACGTTAATCCGACGGTTCGAGCACTCGCCACCCATCCTCGGTGCGTTTCATCGTTCCGTTCGCGAGGCGCAACCCGAGTTCACCGACGGTCATGAGGCGCACGTCCTCGTGCGAGCGAACGTACCGGACGTGCGCTCGCAAGTCGCCCCGTCGCTTGGCCGTGTCGAAGTGCTGTGGATGTAGCATCAGCATGTACGTCCCGCCATGTCGATACGCCCGGTCGAAGTCGGCCCGCAACTCGGCCCGCGACTTGCGCTCTACGGTCGACCAGTCGGTGACGTACCCCGTCGTGTTGCCGGCGTGGACGATACCGTCGGCTCGGAAGACGCCGCGTTCGCCGTAGTAAGGCTCTGTGAACCACGACCCACCAGAGACGACAGAGTAATCGGCGTCGGTCAACGCCCGCGTCGTGTTGCGGTCGTAGCTGTTCATTGGCGGAACGAACGTCGTCGGTCGCTCACCCGTGCAAGCCGTTAGCTCCGCCGTCCCAGCCCGTATCCACTCCCGCTGAGTATCGTACGGGGCGCCGCCGAACTCGCTAGCGCCGTAGAAGTCCGAGCGGTTCTCGTGGGTGTAGCCGTGGAGGGCAAATTCGACGGTGTTCGGGTTCGAAGTCGCGAGTTCGCGCAGGTACTCACACGTCGCCGTCGCCTCCGAGAGAGGGGTGCCGCCGGGATACGGGATGACCCCGCTCGTGACGGGCACACCCTCCTCGACGAAGATGCGGTCGACGGCCCGCATCGCCGACGGGTCGTCGGCGGGCTTGACGTCGTCGTTGCGGAAGGTGGCCACGAGTCGGTACTCCTCCCACGTCGCGTTAGCCGCCTCGGGGCGGGGCGTTCGCGTCGGTGCCGCGTCGATACCGGACTCCGACGGCGCGACGTCCGCAGGCGTCGGCGCGGGCGTCTCGGTCGACGCCGCGGCTACATCTGACTGGTCGCTCACGGATGCAGACCCGTCAGCGAGGAGACCAGCGTCGTCAAAGACGCCGACGCCGACCACCCCGAGACCGACGCCGACGCCGACGACGAGCGCCACCAAAACCAGCGCCGCCGTCCTGAGTCGTGTCTGGTTCGTCATCGACTACGCGACCGACTCGACGGGTCGTTAGTATACGTCGCCTACCGAACCCGTATCCGACCCCGGTACCGCTTCGTTTCTACGGCACCGGGACGAAACGAGTTGTTACGTCCCGAATCGTCCGACAGATATAGCCGGGTCGGGGCCCGAAACGACGGCAATGGCCCTCCGCGACCGACTGACGCTGGTGTCGTTCCTCCTGCTGGTGGCGTCGGGAACGCTCTCGGCCGTCCTCCTCGGCTACGCCGCACTCGTCGTCGGCGGCGCGTTCCTCGCCGGAACGCTCGTCGCCACGCTCCTCGAACTCGCGTTCCCGGTCCTCCCCCTGTTCGCCCTCTCGACGGCCGTCGCCGTCGTCTCCGCCGTCGGCGTCGTCTACGGTCTCGCTCGACGGGCGTCGCTCCCGCGCGGCGGCCGCATCGAGTCCGTCGCGCGACGCGCCGAGAGCGAGTACCCGCCGCTCCGCGTCCTCGGACTCGGCGACGCGTTCGCCGAACCGGAGCCGTCGCCGGAAGAGAAGCGACAGGACGCGCTGGACCGACTGAAGCGACGGTACGTCGACGGCGAGTTGACCGAACGGGAGTTCGAGCGAAAACTCGACAGGCTGGTGGCGAACGACTCGGTGGACGACGCGCGCGCCGAACGCGAACGCGCGGCCGTCGTGGAAGACGGCGGTCGGAGTCGGTTCTGACCTCGAACGCAGTCATCCGAATTCCCCGGACGTAGTTTTTTGACCGGACTGGGCGAACGCGAACACATGGAGTACACCACGTTCGGTTCGACGGGCGTCACCGTCTCGGAACTCTGCCTCGGGTGCATGAGTTTCGGGACGAACTGGGACGACTGGACACTGGGCAGAGCGGAGAGCCGCGAACTCATCGAACGCGCCATCGACCTCGGAATCAACTTCTTCGACACGGCGAACGTCTACTCGTACGGCGAGTCGGAGGAGATTCTCGGCGACGTCCTCGCCGACTACGACCGCGACGAGTTCGTCGTGGCGACGAAGGTGTACGGCGAGATGCGCGAGGACGACCCGAACTCGGGAGGCCTCTCGCGGAAGACCATCGAACAGGAGTTGGACGCCTCGCTGGACCGCCTCGGGATGGACACGGTGGACCTCTATCAGATTCACCGCTGGGACTACGACACGCCCATCGAACAGACGCTCCGCGCCCTCGACGACGCGGTGCGCCGGGGGCAGGTCCGCTCCATCGGCGCGTCGTCGATGTGGGCGCACCAGTTCGCCGAGGCGTTGCACACCTCGGACCGACTCGGACTGGAGCGGTTCGTCTCCATGCAGAACCTCTACAACCTCGCCTACCGCGAGGAGGAGCGCGAGATGCTACCCCTCTGCGAGAAGGAGGACGTCGCCGTCATGCCGTGGTCGCCGCTGGGCGCGGGCTACCTCACCCGCCCGCACGAGGAGTTCGACGCGACGACGCGCGGCGAACACGAGTCGGACCACGACCGGGGGTACACGAAGGGCGGCGGGCCGGAGGTGAACGAACGCGTGCAGGAACTCGCAGACGAGAAGGGCGTGAAGATGGCCCAGATAGCGATGGCCTGGCAGTTCGAGAAGTCGTGGGTGACGACGCCCATCGTCGGCACCTCCAGCGTCGAACACCTCGAAGACGCCGTCGAAGCGCTGGATATCGACCTCTCGGAGTCCGACGTCGAGTACCTCGAAGCGCCGTACGAACCCGTGCCCGTCTCGGGCCACGAGTAGCCGGGTATCGGGGTGGTGTGCGGACGGGTCGAGAGAGCGGTTCGTCGGCCCCGACGGCCGCCGCGCCCACGCCACCGCGAGACACGGAACGGCTTTAGGTCCGCATCCACTCCGGTCGGTATGGACTACGCAGATTCTCTCGACAGAGCGTTCGACACACTGCCGGAGCGAAACTACGAGGAGTCGCGCCTCGACGTACCCGACCCCGAGGGCGAGACGGACGGGGCGTTCACCCGCCTGACGAACCTCGGCCAGATAGCCGACGCCCTCGGCCGCGAGGCGAGTCACCTCCACCGAAACATCCAGCGAGAACTCGGGACGAACGGCCAGTTCGACGGCGACCGCGCCCGTTACAACGGGTCGTTCAGCGTCGCTGACTTCGAGGCGGCCATCGACGAGTACGTCGCCGAGTACGTCTCCTGTACGGAGTGTGGCCTGCCGGACACGCGCCTCGTCACCGAGGACGGCGTGGACATGCTCCGCTGTGAGGCGTGTGGTGCGTTCCGGCCGGTCCAGAAGCAGGCCGCGAAGACGCAGACCCAGACCGGGCCGGCCATCGAGGAGGGCAAGACGTACGAACTCGAAATCACCGGCACGGGTCGCAAGGGCGACGGCGTCGCCGAGAAGGGCAAGTACACCATCTTCGTCACCGGCGCGCGAGAGGGCGACACCGTCCGCGCACTCATCGAGCGGACGAGCGGGACGCTGGCGTTCGCGCGGAAGGTATAGACGACGAACCGGACCGGTCTCAGAGTCCCCACGGAACGAGAGGGTCTGCGGTGCCGACGCGTCGCCGCGTCTACGCGTACCTTTTTGCGGGCGCGTCGCCCTTGACGAACGATGACGCACGAGGAGGAATCGGGGGTGCGCGTGAGCCTCGACATCTGGCACCCCGACTGCTGGACGCTGGAGGTGACGGAAGCGACCGACGGCGGCCTCCTCGGACACGGCGTCCACGAGATAGACGGACTGGCGAACGGGCGGTTCACCGCCTACGCCGACAGCACCGCCGAACTCGACGCGTTGGTCGCGGCCATCCGCGACTCGCCGTTGACCGAGTCGGTGTGGGAGACGGGAGAGTTCGAAGACGAGGCGGTGCCGGGGAGTGCGACGCGGGGTATCGTCGTCCGCTACGACATGGGCAACTCCATCAACGACGCCCTCGTCTCGCGGGGGTTCATCCCCGACGAACCGGTCCGGATGCAGGGCGGCCGCGAGCAGTGGACCGTCCTCGTCCAGGAGACGCGACAGACCGTCCACGAGCGACTGGAGGAGATTCGCGCGGAGATGGACGCCGACATCCGCGTCGAACTCATCACCGCGCCGAAGGGCGGGAGCGGACTGTTCCGGACGGACGCCCTCTCGGAGCGACAGCGAGAGGTGTTCGAGTTGGCCCGCCGGCGCGACTACTACACGTGGCCGCGCGAGACGAGTGCGGCGGAACTGGCGGCCGAAGTGGACGTCTCGAAGGCGACGCTGCTGGAACACCTGCGGAAGGCGGAGTCGAAACTCCTCGGCGACGACTGACGGGAGCGACTCGACGCGTCCGGTGCCGTTCGTCGACCGCCTCTCATGAGAGGGAGGGAGCATATGCGGGATAGACGACGCATGTGAACACATGTCATCGGTAGACGTGAACGACGGGCGCAGTCTCTCGCGTGACATCGGCTTGCTCGGGGCCGTGAGCACGGTGGTCGCGGGAACGCTGGGCGCCGGACTGTTCGTCACGCTGGGTACCGCGAGTTCGACGACGGGGCCGAGCGTCATCCTCGTCGTCGTCTTCTCGGGGCTTCTGGCGATGTGCATCGCCCTCAACTACGGCTGGATGGCGACGATATTCCCGGCGGCCGCGGGGTCGTACGCCTACGTCTCGCGGACGTTCGAGAGCCGCCTCCCCGGGTTCGTCGTGACGTGGTCGAAGTGGCTGGGCTACATGGCCGCCGACGCCGTGTTGGCTCTCGGGTTCGGGAGTTACTTGCAGGTGTTCTACCCCTCCGTCGACGCCGCACTCGCGGGGTTCGGCCTCCTGACCGTCCTGTTCCTCGTCAACCTCGTCGGGTCGAAGGGGTACAGCGTCTCGCAGAACGCCATCTTCGGCTTCCTCATCCTCTCGATCATCGTCCTCATCGTGCCGGGGCTGGCGAACGTGAACACGGCGAACTACCGGCCGTTCTTCACCGGCGGCTTCGACGGTTTCGTCGGCGCCGCCGTCCCCCTGTTCTACGCCTACATCGGCATCGCCGTCGCGGGGCAGATGGGCGCGGAGGTGAAGAACCCCTCGCGCAACCTCCCGCTTGCGATGGCGGGCGGGACGGCCATCCTCATCCTCCTGTACGTCCTCACGTCCGTCGTCATCTACGGCGTCGTCTCCGACTACACCGTCCTCGCGAACTCGGCCCGCCCGCTGGCGACGGCGGCGGAGGCGTTCATGGGCGACGTCGGGACGACCATCGTCGCCGTCGGCGGCCTGCTTGCCACCGCCTCCTCCGTCCACGCCGTCATGGCCGCGGGCATCAAGATGCCGTACTCGTGGGCGTGGGACGAGGTGTTCCCGAAGAAGTTCTCCGAGGTATCCGACCGGTTCGGCACGCCGCACTGGTCGCTGCTGACGCTCTACGTCGTCGCCTCGGGGCTGACGTTCTGGAGTACGGGCCTGTCGCAGGCCATCGCCATCGCCACGTTCAGTTACCTCATCGCCTACGCGGCCGTCTCGGTGACGGTGCTGTACGTGCTCTGGACCGGGTCGAGTCTCGCGCAGGAGGCCGGCTTCACGCGCCCCCTGTTGCTCGGCGCGACGGGCGTCGTCGGCGCCGTCGGCGCGGGCGGCCTCCTCACGCAGGCCTACCAGGGGTCGCTGTCGGTGTACGTCCCGTGGGTCGCCGTCGGCCTCGTCGTCTTCGGCGTCTACTGGTACCGCGGCCAACGGCGAGACGTGGACGTGGAGGCCATCCTCGCGACGCTTCCGGGCGTCCCGTCGAACGAGTACGACCCGGCCATCCGGGGGGCCAGCGATGACTGACGACGCCGCGCCGACCGTCGACCCCGAGGAGACCATCGACCTCCTGCAGGAACTCGTCCGCACTCCGAGCCCGTACTTCGAGGAGGCCGAGATATGCGAGTTCGTCTACGACTGGCTCGACGCCCGCGGGCACGACCCCGAGTACCACCACGTCTCCGAACCCGACATCACCGAGTACGAGGGTGACAACGTCGTCGCCCGACTGACGGGTAGCGACCCCGACGCGCCCACCCTGCTGTTGAACGCGCACGTGGACACGGTGAAACTCGTCGAGGACTGGGAGGAGGACCCGTGTTCGGGTCGCATCGAGGGCGGCAAACTGTACGGGCAGGGCGCCTGCGACATGAAGGGCGGGCTGGCGGCCGTGATGACGGCGTTCGACGCCCTCGCGGACGTGCCGTTGGCCGGCGACGTCCTCCTCACCGCCGTCGTCGACGAGGAGGGACCGTACGGCCTCGGCACGGACAGACTGATTCGCGACGGCTACACCGACGACTGCGACGCCGCCGTCGTCACCGAACCCGGCCCCATCCTCGCGCAGTCGGACGTCGAGAACCCGGCGCTACTGCTCGGCGCGCGCGGGCGGTTCCTCTACGATATCGAGGTCCGTGGGCACGCGGCCCACGGCTCCCAACCCGAGAAGGGAGTCAACGCCGTCGTCGAGGCGGGCGAACTCGCCGCCGCCCTGAACGACATCGAGACGGGCGACCACCCGCGACTCGGGTCGGGGTCGGTCTGTCCGCTCCAGATAGAGGGCGGGAGCCAGACGCTGTCGGTGCCCGAACGCGCGCGTCTGATGGTGGACAGACACGTCGTCGTCGGCGAGACGATGGAGGACGCGCGCGCCGACGCCGAACGGGTCGTCGCGGAACTCGACCTGCAGAGCGACGTCGAAATCGGGTTCCGCGAGGCGCCGGACCCCCACATCGTCTACGGCCCGTACGTCACCGACGAGAAGCACCCCCTCGTGACCGCACTCGCCGACGCGGCGCGCGCCGTCGCGGACACCGACCCCGACTACGGCTACTTCTCCAGCGTCGGTGACTTCAACTACCTCGGCGACCGGGCGGACCTGCCGACGGTCATCGTCGGCCCGGACGGCGAGAACATCCACGGCGCGGGCGAGTTCGTCTACACCGACGAGGTGGTCGAGGTGGCCGACATCGTCGCCGACGCCGCGGTCCGGTTCTGCGGCTGAGTCGGTCGCCGGGGTCGCCTCGCGGGTCGGTCCCCGACTCGACTGTCGGCAGACGCCGGCCCCGCACCGACGCGCCTCGGTGGCACGCCGCCGGGCGAGGCAGTATTCGGACGTACACGAACGTTTATTATACTTCTCCCCACACGTACCGGTATCTCATGTCGGTCGTATCTGTACGCGAGTGACTCTCCTCCGGCCCGTACAGCCTCCCGACCGACCTTCGCAACCCGACACACGTGAGCACACACACCCGACACCCGACAGAATCGCATTCCGACGCCGACACCCACACGCCGCCCACGGCGCCTCCCGACGCGCCTGCCGCCGACACCCACACCGACGACGCTACCGACGCGGACGACGACACCGAGACGCACTCGAACGACGGCGTCGAGGCACGAGACGACCGGTCGGGGCCGAGTCGGTGTCAGCGGATGTTCTCGGCGCGCGGGACGGCCCGTCTCCGCAACCTCGCCGACGCGGAGAACCACGCGATGCCGGACGGCGTCTGACCACTTACGCGGCCGTCTCGCGACCACTGAGCGCCGTCGCGTTCGAGAACCGAACCAGTCTCATAGTTTGAGTAACATATTTTGCCGTGAGTTGAATAGCTATCTACTGCAATGTCAACAAGGCACGCACTCGACGCGGAGATATTCGGACAGGACGTCTCGTTCGACTACTCGGAGGGGTGGGTGGCGTACTCCATCCTCGTGCTCCGGGTGGCGATGGGGTGGGTCCTGTTTCAGGGCGGCATCGTGAAGGTACTCGACCCCAGTTGGTCGGCGTCGGGATTCCTGCTCAACGCCATTCCGGAGGGCAACCCCTTCGGCGGGTTCTGGGCGATGCTGGCGAACAACTACATCGGCATCATCGACCCGCTGAACGCGTGGGGCCTGACGCTGACCGGGTTGGCGCTCATGTTGGGCGTGGCCGTCCGATGGTCCGCGTTCTGGGGCGCGGTGATGATGCTGTTCTACTGGCTCGCGGCGCTCACCGGCGGCATCGCACAGGGGTTACCCGTCGCCCACGGCTGGCTCATCGACGACCACATCATCTACGCGCTCCTCCTGTTCGGTCTGGGCGCGTGGGGCGCGGGCCGCATCCTCGGCGTGGACGCCTACCTCGAACGGACGGAGTTCGTGCAGAACAACCGCTGGCTCCGGTACGCCCTCGGCTGAGGACGGCGACGCGCCGGCCGACCCTTCGGTGGGTCGGTTCCGCGCTCGCCGCCGACGGCCACGAAGGTTACGTCTCTCGCTTTTCGACGGTGTCACATGGCAGGACTCGTACAGCGAACGGCACGGTCCATCGACGAGATGTGGCGGTCCGTCTGGCACGATTCGAGTCGCGGCGAGAAGCTAGTCGTCGCCGTCTTCCTCCTCGTCACCGGACTGGCGATACCGGTCGTCCCCATCGTCTGGCTGGCCCGTCTGGTCGCGTACTGACACGACCGCTCCGGACACCGCCGTCGCTCGGAATCCTCTTTTGCGTGGCTCCAGTACCGTCCGATGGCCGATGACGACGGCACCGTCCCGAGTCGGGGTGGCACCCGACGGTGACGAACCCTATGAGTGCCGAGGCCTCATAACTAACGTTAGACTCAACGTGCTCTTTGCACTAGAGTCTAACGGATATATACACACTATTTTAGAACTTTAAATTCTGTGCAGAAACGAGAACATTGGGTAAATCAGTCTGATACAAGATAACGGATGTTACCACTCACCGGATAGGATATTATCAGGTTTCTTTTCGCTATCCACGATTCATACATCAACGAAGCTGAGTTTTGATCTAAGTGATGACTCTTGGGATCCTAGTCTCGGAGGTGGGAGTCCTCGACACGGACCAGACGGATTGATGGGAACGGTGCGAACGGGATCTCGTCGTCAGACAGTTTTTCAACTGGAATTGCAGATTCCCGTGTATTCCATTCTGGTAGGAATTCTTTGAGGACATCAAGCGGGACCACTACGATCACTTCATCATCATCCGGACACTTGGCGTTACGGTCGGCCAATGTTTCACCGTCCGCAAATTCCCACTCCTTCGCTTTCAGGCCCGGAATATTCACCACGACGAGGGCGATCGGTTCCTCGGCTTCGGTGTCGTGGACGATGTCTCCGTAGATGAAGTCGGGTTCTTCATCATCATCGTCAAATTCAGCTTTTAACGCTAGGTCGAGTGTTCGTTGAAGTGATTCGTCTGATCCGGGTTCTTGCCATGGCTGTTCGTCTTTGCGGTCTTCTGGTGGTCCGTACGGACCTCCTTTTCGTGTCATGATTTAGAATTGTGCGAGTTTTGACTGCCAGTGGTTGATTTCGGTGATTCTCTTCTCAATACTCTCGCTGAGTCGGTCTCGGTGGTGGACACCGTCCGTATCTCGGATCTCTTTGAGGATACTGACTTTGCCTGAAAAGGCGACGACTGACTTCGGCATAAGCCGGAGGTGGCTTGGAGCGACAGTTCCATTCACGAAGATATGAGACGGACTGATCACCTCGTCAAGGCTATCGAGCTGCTCCTGTTTATCGTACTTCGAGTTGATCTGTGTCGTATCGAAGGCGACGGATCTGTTTATCTCTAGGAGTGGACGGCAGCGCTCGAAGTGCCAGTCCTCCCAGCCAAGGAATGCTGGAATGACGGTTATGTCGATTCCTCTTTCTCGAAGTCGGTCGTAGATGGTCAGTTGCCGGTGAACACTGTCCTCAATCTCTTTGGCAACCTCACGACGAGACATATACTCGTAGTCGTAGGTGAATCGGTCGCCAGGAACTACAGCGTCGACGATACCCTCAAGTTCAGTGTATCGCTCAACCTCTTTGGACGGCGTCCGACCTACGATGTGTTTGTCCTGCTCGTAGGTTGTCACGAGGAGCTTCTGATCTGGGCTCAGAAACGCCTTCCGTGGGTGATTCACAAACCACTTGGAGCGGTGGAATTTGCACGTAACCCACTCAGTGTGCTCCGGATTGTGGCCGTACACCTTCTGGTCGGTGCTGTGGCTGGGTTGGATCTTCGCTACAAAGTCGCGCGGGAACGGGTCATCCTGCATGTCGTGTCGCCCAGGTGCGGGGTGTTTCCTGTTGGCACCTACCTCATGCTATGATTCCCGAGTATATAGGTATGTTGGAAAAATTTTCTAGAAGGGAGCTTATGAGTGATGCTATGTCACTTATTTAGGCTAGACTAAACTACTCGTCAAATGACTTGGGTTAATAACGAAGGTCTTTACCATGAATGGGAGTTACCATAAAGTATGAGTGATAGGGTTCATTTCATTCCCGTTGGCTTCGATTTTGACCGGTTGATCCGGCCAATTACAAAGGGAGAGCTGGAAGCCGACCGTGTCGTGCTATTCACCCACAAGGGCGAGCCTGATGACGATCCGACAGACCGCGCTGCACAGCTCGCTGAGGATATGACCAATAAGTTGGAGAAGACCTTTGACCTAGTTGATGTTGAGGTTAAAACGGAAGGGATCTCCGTCAATACCTTATATAAGTATGAGACGCTCTATCCGAAGGCGCATACATACATTCTGGATGAAATCGAGAAAGGGAACGAGGTCTTCATCAACATCTCGTCGATGCCCCGGACCGTCTCTTTTGCATTCGCAACCGCGGCAGATTCACTGATTACTGAGAAACAGGGAGAGATAGAGAACATCCGGGATCGGGTTCATACGTACTATGTCGCGCCAAAGGAGTATCTGGTTCTCGAAATGATCGATGTATTGGAGAACGCAGCTGACACCTTTAAAGATCTGAAGGAGTACGAAGATCTCAGAGTACACCAGCGATATGAAGAAGTTACTGAGATCTTGGATCGGATAGACGACAGCGGCGTGACCGAAGGAACGAGAGATGATCTTAATGGGAAAATGCACGTTGAATTCCCGTCGTCTCCTGAGAGTAATGTCGAGGGATTCGAGGAGAAAGTACTCCGATTCCTCGATAACAAGGGTACGTTTTCGTCAACATCCGAACTCGCAGAACAGATGGCGGAGGCCATTGGTGAAGAGAACGATCAGTCGTTCAGAAGCCGGGTACAGTACAACGTCTCCAAGCTCGAGGACAAAGGATACGTCTCTAGGACAGAGGTCGGAAATCGACTTGAGACATCGCTCTCAACAATGGGACGTATGTGGTTAGAAACGCATTGAACAGCAGCATAGCGCTTTGCCAGTCGATATTCTAATGGTTTCTCACCCCAATTATCCGTTTTGCAAGACCTGCTCAGCTTTCTCAATCTTCTTCTCAGCCTTCTTGTACTCATTGAGGTCTATGGCCTTTTCTGCGGCGTCAAGGAACTCGAGAGCTCTATCAAAGTTCTCAGTACCTCCTTCGCGACGGTTTCTATCGACTTTTTTCAGCCAATTTCTGAACTTCTGATCTCAATCGTCGACGGATCCAAGCCTGGTACCCAAAATAACCTCCTGCCGACATAAGCAGCATCAGTAGTATAACTCCCGCTACGGTTATGAAAAGAGATGTATTGGACTGGTTTCGTTGAAGTGCTTGGTTTGCCAGTTTCTCTGCTTTGAGGTAGTTCGAATTATTGAACGCAGTCTCGGATCTCTGTAGTGTTCTGTAGCCTGGTTCCGAACTCTTGATTTTCTCCCGTGCTCTATTGATCGGTCGGTTCGTTGAGCAAATGCTTGTAATAAAACTGGAGAACTGCAAGAGGAGGTTCAGGATGTTGAGCGACTTCCAAGACAGTATTTTTTACTCTTTTGTCTGAATGCCCTGTGAACAGTTCCCCGGTGTATCGGAAAAGGGTAAATAGTTGACACAGTAGATCATCACTAAGGATTTCTCATGCTGATTGATAATCTTGAGCGTGCGAAGGCTGAGCCATCAAAGGATTACCATTTAGCTTACCAGCTGAGATCGATTTTCAGGAGAATTCGAGATGGAGAAGTTCAAGAAGACGTTTTAGGGTCAGAGCTCTCTGAATTTGAGCAGAACCATCCGCTAACAGATGCGATTGAACCATTACAACAGTGGGTAGAACACCGTGAATATGAAGATGGAGGGAAGAAGGCAATAGCTCTACTTCAAGACGCATATGAGGATGCCCAGCAGAGAGGCTGGCAAAACGTCTCCGTTCTCTGCCTTCAACAGTTAACTCTGCTCAGGAAGGAAACTGGTGGAACCGGCTTAGAGAAGACGATTGAAAAAGCGGTGGAATGCATTGAGCAGGATTTCAAGGGAAATGATGTTCATCTCGGTGATTTCCATAGTCTCGTGGATCTGGTCGTAGAGAACTGCGGTGATTTAGATCAAGACCTAATACAACGCTGTATCGACGAATGTGTGCTCCGACGAGAAATCCAACACCGGAATAATCAGTACCAGAACGAGCGGAGCACCCTTGAGAAAATCATCCAACTCAAACGAGAGCTAGATCAGGAAGTAGATGTAGAACAGGATCAGTTGATTGATTCGTTTGAAAATGAGGTAAGTCGGCCATCTAGTAACAGCATCAAAGCCGCGGTTCTGAAAGAAGCTCTGAGCCGTTGCGCCTCCTTCATTGACGACAAAAAGAAAGGCCATTGGAAGCAAGATATCCGACAGTACAATCGGAGAGCTGTCAGATCAGAGTTCGCTGAGATAACTCTGGATGACGATCAAGTAGCCAAGCTTGAACAGGAGGGTGAAGAAAATGTTGAACGACTGAAGCAGTTTTTCCGGACTATACCCATTGAACCCAATTCTTCGACCTATGCTCTCTACTGCCTACTGAAATCAGATGGTTACCTTCCCTCGTATGAACTCGCGGACTCTCTCACAGAAGAGCACTCGATAGTAGACGTCCTCCCTCAAGTAACCATCAGCCAAGAGGGAGACCCAATCCAAACAACCGGAGGGCGACTGGAAGATACGAGCCGACTTCCACATTCCTACTCCATGATGGTGCGGCATAGCAACGCTGTACTAACAAACGCGCTTTATGAACTGATTGAGGAAGGTTCTCTTCATGCACTAGATTTCATCCATCTACTGAATATCTGCCAAGGCCTCCGCGTAGACGACGAAGCGTTCTTACTCGACTTGATTATCGCTGTATTCGAAGAACGGTATCCAGAAGCGGTCTTCCTCGGAATACCCCTCATAGAAGGAGTAACGACCCGACTGTTAGAGAGTTCAGGAGAACCCGTAACCGCACTAAAGAAGGGGAATATTGAACAGGCATCTCTTGGAGGACTGTTTGATGCTGTTCAGACCCGGACGTCGACAGATTTCGGAATGTATCTCAAAGCCCGGTACACTGAAAAATCCGGTCTGAACATCAGAAACCGCGTAAGCCACGGACAGATACGTTACGTGGAATGCCAGTTCGGGAACGCCGCTCTACTCTTATTCGACATATTCCGAATCATGGTGAACATCTCGCCCACAGAGTACACTGCAGTATTCGGCCCACCAGTATGGACAATCTCAAAAGGAACCTCATCAGACAGTACTGACCAGTCCTAACTTCTCTCAACAGTTGTAGTTACTATCTGCTCAAACGATTTCCACCCTCACAATGGTATGATGTACTGTGTACCTCCAGAGTTCTTTCTGAAGGGGGTGGACCATCGAATGGAGTCAGAGGATGCAATGTATCGGGAGTTGGAGGAGGCGGAAGAGATGCTACGAGTTCTGGACAATATGATCCTACAGTTACTGAACAAAACAGATGACCCCTGCCGCCCAAAATTTGAGGAGTTACTGGTGCAACTTCGCGGAGCACGTCAACTCCTGAAAAGGCAGAACGATCTCAAAGAGTAAGGATGCAACCCGGTATCGAACCGCGGTCAAGTTCATACGAATCAAAGTTAACCCCTACTCACAAACGAACTCGGTACCCCAGTTGTCACAATATGAGTTCGTCAAAGGATTTGGTGGAGGCTGAGCAGCTGCTTTCAGAACTCGGTTCGTGGACTGAGGAAGAGATCGAGCAGCTTCCACGACTCTACCGTTTGAAGGCCAAAAAGTACCGTCGTCTAACGAAGACCGGCCAGGAATAACCCACAATCCCGTCCCTTACGGTATATTCTACAGACGAAGGGGAAGGGAGGATGGATTACTTCGACTATCTTGACGGCTTCAGTACTGAAGAAATCGAGGAATTGCTGGAACAGTCTCAAGAGAAGGAACAGCAACGGATCAAGAACGAACTCCAACGGATCGACCAAGAATTAGAGAGTCGAGAAACCATCCATGAGGATATCATCAAGGAGCTGGAGTCGAAGATCAACTGGTACACGGAACGCCTCAACCTGGTCTACAAGCGGACAGGGAACCCGAGCCGGATAGAGGAGTTGAAGAAGAGTCTGCGGAAGTTCTACCGAGAGTTACGTGAGGAGCAACGTCAGAACTGGCGTGACCGAGAAAATCTGGAAGAATCTCGTCGAGAACTGCTGTCGGAACTGGACGAGCTTGAGGACGGTGATCTGACCGATCTCCTCTAAACCGAATTGGGAGAATCTGCTCCGCCAGATCAACCAAACAGATCTCCCACAGGACAACCAGCTACAGAAACTGCTCAAAGTCGGGATCGCCACCAATAACGAATCCGTAGAGGAACAGATTCAGAAACTGCTCCAGCTGAGGCTCTCACAACACTCGGAGTACCCGTTCCAACCAAAGTCACAGAAACACTCATTCGATCAGATCCTACTCGGCGTTTCGCCTACTGGCAGCCATGTTTCGATTCCGTCCAGGAACTTGGTGAAGCACTTGTTGGCAGTTGGTCAGTCCGGATCGGGAAAGACCACGTTGTTCTACAATTTGATGAGCCAGCTCCCGGTTCCATTCTGGAGCTTCGACCGGAAACAGGACTACCGCCATCTACTCAACCAGCGAAACGACCTTCTAGTGCTACCCTGGACTCAGTTGAAATTCAACCCGTTGAAGCCTCCAGACGGTGTCCCTCCGCGACGGTGGGCACAGGTCTTCTCAGAGATATTCAGTCACTCCACCGACCTGCTAAGCGGATCAACAAACTACCTGCTGAAGCAGGTGATCCAACTCTACAAACTCTACGACCTGTTCACGGAGAACTCGCCGCCGTATCCCAGCACTCACGAACTCGAACTCCTAATCGAAGAAGAGAAACTGAACTACGTCAGAAAACAAGCGAACTACCGTGACACAGTCCTGAACCGGCTGGAAACATTGAACCTGACCGCGGGCACCGTCTTCGACTGCAGCACCGGGTTCACGATAGCGGAGCAATTGGAGCAAGACGTGATTTTTGAGCTGGACGGGTTAAACCGAGACGTTCAGAACTTCATCACGGAGATCCTGTTCGCGTACGTCTACGAATATCGACTTTCAGAGGGCCACCGAAGTCAAGGCCTGAACCACGTATTTTTCTTGGATGAGGCGAAGCAGGTGTTCAGCGTGTACAAGGAGCGGCAGGACGCTGCTGGCATCCCAGAGATCGACGAGATCACCGCGAAGATGCGGGAGTTCGGGGAAGGTTTAGTCGTCGGTGATCAGGAAGCGTCCAAGCTGACGGAATCGATCAAGGCGAATACCTACACCAAACTCCTGCTCTCCACAGGCGACCGGAACCAGTTCAACGCAGTCTCAAACGCAATGAACCTCTCAGAACAACAGAGGAACTACGCTCAACAACTCGGTGTCGGCGAAGCAGTTCTCCAATCAGGAAACGGTACCCCAGTACCAGTGAATCTCCGTAACCACCCCATTCAGAAAGACATCACCGATCAAGAGCTGGAGCACCAAATGGCTGAAAAGTGGGAGCAGTTACCGGTAGAGAAACGGGAGCGGCCCATCCGATTCAAAGAATACGTAGCACCCGGCCGATCAAACCAACCCGACGAACCAGAAATCGTCGACGATCCGCAACAGGTAGAACTCTCAAACGAGGCACAACGCTTCCTCAAAGACATCGTCGAAAACCCGTTCAAGCCCCTCACCCAGAGATACGAGAAGTTCTCCAGCCGGTACAAAGGCAATAAAGCGAAAAACGAACTACTGGAGAACGGCGTCGTAATTGAACGAACAGTTTCCACCGGAGACGGCCGACTCAAACTCCTCGAATTCACCGACAAAGGACGCACCTACCTCGAAGACCAAGACATTGAAACTCATCAAGAAGGCCGCGGCGGAGTCGTACACCAATACTGGCAACAACAAGTCCAGGAACTATTCGGAGAGGCAGGCTGGACCGCCCAGATCGAAGTCTTCGACGCCGACGCCTACGTCCACATGGACGAAGTCGAACTCGCGGTAGAGATCGCAATGGGACCTAACGACCGGGAAATAGAACACGTCGAAAAGCATCTCTCCAAAGATTTCGAGGTCTGGATCGTGTGCCGAAACCCCGAAGTAAAAACCGAACTCCAGTCCAAACTCAAGGACAAAGCAGTCGATGAGGACTGTGTTCAGATGATGTTAGTTCACGATCTTGTGAACATCGACCCAGATCGTCCGACTGAAGGATAGACGATACTGGTTACATCACTTACAGCCATAATTTATATTTATCCAATAAATCGCGCTAGAAAAAATTGAATTATCCTTCCTGACAACACGAAAATCGTCCTGGAATCAACTATACCACTGGACAGGTTGCGGAGGTATATGCATCCAAAGCATATTCTATGAATTAAGATTAGTCCTCACGAAGCCCGACTCCGGTACACTTTTGGGTTTCAGCACGGAACGATTCTCCATAACCTCTAACGCCTCTCATGAGTACTATGGCACTGAATATTAACGAACGAGAAGTTCTCTACACCCCTGATTTATCGCCCAAGTTCACCCGGCGGTTCGACGCCCTTACAGACGAGTTAGTGGAGTATCCAAAGAGTCTAGATAGGGAAGTAGCAATCAAGGACGAAATAAAAACTGTCGAACAAAACCTCAGTGGTGAAGAACTCTCTGAGGACCGCGTCCGCTATCTTGGCATCCTTGAAGTCCTCCTTGACCTGATTGAAATCGGATTCGAGGTCCGGAAGAACGCCGAATTCAAAGTCGTTCGACCAGATCTAGACCGATATAAAGATGATCCAGAGGAGTACAAGGAACACGAACGCGCCATCCTTCAGAAAGAACGGATAACGCAGTTCAATGAACAGAGTGTCCGGGATTTCATCCGTAAAATGGAGGGCGACTACCGGACCAACGGAACTGGCTATGTAAGCGTCAAAAACCTCATCACCGACGGTGAGGACCTCTATAGATCATTAGCGCCACTCCAAGACAAACCTCGTGAGGAGATCGTCAAGGAATTAGAAACCGAAATTCAGCCATACGTCCAAGTCGCCGAAAAAGGTGAGAAATGCGAACTCACCGGCCTCGACCTTATGAACATTTGGAGGTATTTCCGCTACACCTGGTTGACACCCTACAATACCGTCCCTGGCAGGAATATCAACTTCCTAATCAGAGACGCATCTCGCGAATACCATCCTGTCATGGGCATCGCCTCACTGGCAAGTTCGATGATGAACCTCTCTGTTCGGGACGAGCAGATAGGTTGGAAGATTGATGCATTGGAAGACCGTTTGGAGCGGAAAAATCGAATGCACATCTATGAAGAGCAACTCCCGAAAGAGGAACGGTCACACGAGAACCAGACTCGGGAGGTAAAAAAAGACCGAATGGTTGGAAACAGAGGACGAATGGCAGGAGCGCGTAGACCAAATCTGCGCAGACGCGCGTGAAGGACTTGAAACAGCGATCGCACGAAGCATCGAAAACATCCGGTACGACGATTTCATCGCCGAATATGACCACCTGACTGAAGAGAAATTTACGTACCCAGACGATCAGGTGTTCGAAGTCCTAGCCGAAATTGAGGAAGAGGCCCAAGAGACCATTGACAACGAGAACGACCAGAATCCGGAAAAGCTGGATTCATGGGAAGCACGAAGCGAGACTGCTCTCTTCCGGAAGAAGCGTGCGAGAACACTGCAGAAGCTACTCCGTGACCGAAAGTACTTCGAAGAACACAGCGACCAGTCAGATACGCAGTTCATTAAACAAGGGCTCGAGAACGAAAGCGGCCGCCGAGCGATCAAAACCGCGATGAAGGAGATCAAGAAGCGCCGCGCCGGTGCCGGCATGATGAATATCAGTGTTTGCGGCGCAATACCCCCATATAACCATTTGATCGGTGGAAAGCTGGTCGGAATGGCACTAACAGGGCCAAAGGTGATCGATGCCTATCGCGAGAAGTACAATGACACGGTCAGCAAAATTGCTAGCTCGATGAAAGGGGAACCGGTCGTCAAGTCAGAGGATATTGTCTTCTATGACACGACAGGACTGTTCGAGGTTGGCAGCGCCCAGTACGACCGAATCCGGGTTCCAGCTGACAGCGGACAAATCGAATACGAGGAACTAGGGTACACACAGGGATACGGGTCGATTCAGTTCGGGCCAAAAACACGGAAGCGCCTCAGTCAAGTTACGGAGTTCAAAGAGGGTCGAAAAGTCGTCCGTGGTCGGTTCGGCGAAGGTATCGCCCCTCGGATGCGGAAGATCCGACGTGGGCTCCAAAACTGTGGACTAGACGGCGATCTGTTGAAACATGAATCGCGGCGCGTTGTATACGGCGTTGATCTCGCGGAGAACGCGAAAGCCTATCTTCGCGGTGAGACCGATGAGCCATCGTACTACTGGACGTTCGATGATATCGAAGCCAAGCAGCAATCAATCTACGATCATTGGAAAGAGCGCTGGGCTAGTAAACGGATCCAGAAACCGGAGATTTTGGATAGGATCGCCGAGTTCGACCGGGACGAGTTCATCCTGAGTTCCGAAATCGAATTTGCACAGCGGCAGTTGAGTGATTTCATTGTCGAAAACAATTAAAACACCGAGTATGTCATATACCAACCATCAAATTCCGGGATACACAACACATGGCAACTGAAACTACGCATCTACGACTCGAATTTCTCGCCCGGTTATCGCAAGGCGGGTTCGCAGAAAAGCTGTCGCCAGAACAACGGCGAGCAATCCACATTACGACCCGGCTTGATGACTTCATCGACGACGCGCTGGCGAACGGAAAGCAAGTCGTCCTAACCGGGAACCCTGGCGACGGGAAAACCCAGTATATCCTACGTAAACAGCCAGAATACCCTGAACCAGATTTTTTCTATCTCTATGACGCGTCAGAGTTCGCCGACTACAGAGAACTCCTCGACGAATGGGAGTCAGCGTTCGAGGCCGGCAAACCCGGTATTCTGGCAATCAACGACGGCCCTCTATATGAAATGACTACGTCGTACACTGATCACTATCCGTTTCTGGAAACCATCGAGGACCAGTTCCAGAACCAGATCGTCTACGACGATCATGTCGCGGGAGATGTCGACTTTGATGACCTCGTAGTAATCGACCTCAACAACCGAAACGTTCTCACCCGGAAAGTAGTCCTCCAAGCGATCGACAACCTCACTGCAGACCACTTTCTTAAGGAAGGCCACAACCACTCCGGTACCTGCCACATCCAATACAACATCCAGAAACTGCAAAACGACACTATCAGAGATAACTTCAAGTGGCTACTGAAGACCGTCGGGAAGCTAAACGAACACGTCACTGTCCGTGACCTCCTGAACTTCATCGCCTACTGCATTACTGGCGGACAGGCCGACTGTGAGGTCGAATTCGGTGAGGAACTCAAATACTACAACCTCGCATTCGAGGGAGACGGAAAAATATTCTCACTACTTAACGAATACTTCAATCCCCGTGATCTCACCCATCCGTTCATCGATAGCACACTCTGGGCCGATGCCGAGGAACAGGTCAACCCCCGAGATGTCGAAGATCTCAGTAATGCTATCGATACAGAATTCCTCCGACAGAAACGCCGGTTCTATTTCGAAGACAACCTCATGGATATCGGGTTCACCGGTCGGGATCTATACCACGAAATCAACTACCCATTTCTTGACCAGCGGAACAACCCAAACCAATCCGAGGAAGGCGTAAAGGAGGAAACAATAGAGATGATCAACGGCTACTTCAGTCCCGGCTCTTCACAACGTTCCGAACTTCGGCTGTGGCAAGCTCATAACTACCGTTCAAAGAACTCGCTAGTACTTATCTCACGGACAAAGATCCCAAAATACGATCTTGAACGAAAAATCCCGGACCTTCATCCAGATATCCGGGATGCAATTGACTACACACCCACTCACCATGCATTGGAATATATCGGTGGCGAGACCCCAGTCCGGCTCAAGATCACTCGCGAACTTTCGCAGTCCCTCAGTGCTCTCGACGCAAATGTTCCGTACCTTGTGCGCGACCGAGAGGAAGAGCAACAGCTTCTAGAGTTCATGGAAGAGATCGAATATCAGACAAACTACAGCGAGGTCGAAGGCCGCATTCTAATCAAGAACACTGAGACAGGCGACGTCGAGGTCCTCGAGGTTCATGATGACCGATATCGGGTGGACGTGAGGTAATCTAACTATGAGCATGAAACTCAACGACGTCAACGGTGACGCATCGGTCGCTGCTTTCGGATTCAAAGCGACGTCCGCGTCATTGAAGCCTGTTCATCTGGCGCAGGTGATGTTCAGCCATACGCTCGAAACTGTGCGGTCACCAGACAACCTGTTCGCGTTTGCCGAGAAGCCAAGTCGAACGCCATCAAGCGACCTTGACCCACAGCTCAAGGACCTGTTTGAATCGTCACAAGGTTTGGCGGACGAGCAGTTGGACAATCTCCGCCAATCGATGCGGCAGGTCTTAGCGAACGACAACGCGCTCTACGCTAGTCAGCGCGGTTCAGCACCGACCTGTACCAGTGACTGGTTCATCATTGACGCCGCTGCTGGCGTCACTGCCGGACGT
>NZ_WPCD01000247.1:0-4684 GCF_009741955.1 Halogeometricum sp. CBA1124
GGCGACGACGCCGGCGGCGAGACGAGCGGGTACAGCGGGAGGACGTAGCGCGGGAACTTGACCGTCAGCAGGCTGAGCGCGACGAACGGAACGACGATGGCCGCCCCGAGGAGCGCCCATCGAGCGTCTCGCTCGGCGGTCGCTCGGAAAGCGGCGGCGGCGACGGCGAGGAGGAACGCGCCGAGGAGGAGCGTCCCGCCCTCCGTGCCGAGCCAGTAGAGGTACGACCAGACGGGCGGGTACTGGTGGACGGAGCCGGCGACGACGACGGCGTGTCCGTCGCCGGTGTGGACGAGGTTCTTCACGAGGGCGGCGCCGAACACGTAGGCGAAGTTACCGACGACGGGGAGGTCCAGAATCGCCGACGCGAAGGGGACGCCGGCGGTGTACTCCGCGGGGGCCGGCGGGTGTCGAAAGAGGACGAGGGGGAGGTAGACGAGGCCGAGGGCGACGATGGACCCGCCGACGAACGGCGACGCGCGTCGGTGAAGCGACCGGACGCCGTACCGGCGGGCGAGGACGACGCCGAGAAAGCAGACGTGCGGGAGCACGTAGAGGAAGCCGTACGCCTTCGTCGTCGCCGCGGCCACGGCGAACACGCCGACGAACGGGAGCCACGCGCGGTCGCGCGTCCGGTGCCACCGGAGCGTCACGACGGTGAGGGCGACGACGAAGCAGGCGAGGGGGACGTCGAGCATCGCGACCACCGACTGCGTGGCGAACGGGTAGGAGGTGCCGAGGAGGAACGCCGCGACGAGTCCGACGACCGGACCGCGGAGCGTCGTCGCCAGTCGGTAGGTGAGGTACACCGCGGCGAGTCCGAAGCCGACGACGAAGGTGCGGGCGCGACGGTCGTCCGGCCGAACAGCACCTGTCCGAGGCCGACGAAGTACTTCGCCGTCGGCGCGAACGCGTGCGTGGGGTTGGTGTACGGGTTCCCCCGGAAGACGGCGAGTCCGGACTGCGCGTACAGCGTCTCGTCCACGTGGAAACTGCCGGACAGGTTCGTCGCGTACCAGACCGCGAGTCCGGCCACGAGGAGGGCGATGCCGAGGCCGGACCCGAGGAGCGACCGGACGGACGCCGAGGAGTCGCCCGAACGGGACCGAGAGGAGTTCATCGCTTCGTACCGTTCGGTGTCGCCGCCTTGGTTATACCGCGGATACGGCCCGTGTAACGGAGAACTTAATCGCGGCCGACGCGGCCGAATCACCGGAGCTCGACCTGTGACGCTTTTCCGTCGGCCGCTCGTAGGTTTCGAGAGATGACCGAGAGCGAAGAGTTCGGCCTCGTCGCGCCGGAGGAAGCGGACACGCCCGGTGACGAGTGGGAGTCGATAGACGTCACGGACACCGAGGCGGACCGCATCGCCAGAAAGCGCGACCGCAAGTTCGACGAGTTCAGAAAGCGGTTGAAGGACGCCGACCAGTTCAAGGTCGAGCAGTCGGTGTTCGACGACGCGACGTTCGCCGCCATCTACAAACTCGTTCAGGACGGCCACATCGACGCGTTCGGTGGCCCCATCTCGACGGGGAAGGAGGCGAACGTGTACGAAGCGCTCGGTCAGGACGACACCGACGTCGCGGTCAAGATATACCGCATCAACGCGTCGAACTTCCGGCACATGCGCGACTACCTCGAGGGGGACCCGCGCTTCGAGGGCATCGGCAACGACAAGAAGCGGGTCGTCCTCGCGTGGACGCAGAAGGAGTTCGCCAACCTCGAACGCGCCCGCCGGGCGGGCGTCCGCGTGCCCGAACCCATCGCCGTCGAGCGGAACGTCCTCGTGATGGAACTGGTGGGGTTGGTCGAGGACCGGGCGCGTCGTCTCGCGGAGGTGAACGTCGAGAACCCCGAGACGGCGTACGAAGTCGTCCGGGAGTACATGCGACGACTCCACTCGGCCGGTCTGGTCCACGGCGACCTCTCCGAGTACAACATGATAATCCACGACGGCGAACTCGTGATAATCGACCTCGGACAGGCCGTCACCGTCCACCACCCGAACGCGGGCGAGTTCCTCCGACGGGACTGCCGCAACGTCGCGAAGTTCTTCTCGCGGCAGGGCACCGATACCTCGGCGGACGACCTGTACGAGTTCGTCACCGACGTGGACGCCGACCCGACGGGGGACCCGGACGTGGACGAACGGGACGCCGGGACGGACGCGGAATCGACTGACGAGTGACACACCCAGACCACCACGAGACGCGTCCACACTCCCCGAACCGCCGGACAAACTCTTAAACCGTTCCGCCGGATAGCGAGTGGTATATGCAACACGTGAAGGTCCCGCAGGACCGTATCGGCGTCCTCATCGGCGAGGGCGGCGAGACGATGCGCGAGATAGAGCGTCGGGCCGAAGTTCGCCTGGACATCGACTCCGAGACGGGCGCCGTCGCCATCGACGAGGTGGGCGACCCGGTGACCGGGATGCTCGCCCCCGACATCGTCCGCGCCGTCGGCCGCGGTTTCACGCCCGAAGCCGCGCTCTCGCTTCTCGACGACGACATGCGGACGTTCGAACTCGTCGACCTGCAAGAGCACACGCGGAACAAGAACGACCTCCAGCGACAGAAGGGCCGACTCATCGGCGAGAACGGCCGGACGCGGGAACTGATGGAGGAACTGTCGGGCGCGAAGTCGTCATCCGCGGGACGACGCTCGGTATCATCGGCCAACCCGAGGAAGTCGAGGCCGTCCGTCGCGCCGTCGGGATGATTCTCGACGGTGCCCCCCACGGTGCGGTCTACTCGTTCCTCGAACGCAAGCACAACGAACTGACGCAAGACTTCGACGTCCAGCCCTCCGACTGAACGGATTCTTCTCTCTCTGACCGCTCCGAACGACCGGGAGCGACTGGTTCGGCGGACGGACCGAGTCGGCGTCCGGACGACCGATTACGTATATATAGGGGCGGTTTCATGCCAACGTCTAACACGCGTAGAGCCGCCCCGTGTGCCGGTTTGGCCAACCGCATGGGAAACTTTTTTTATAGAATCGCAAACAACCATCGAAGCGAATATGTCTCAGCGAATGCAGCAGGGTCAGCCCATGATTATTCTGGGTGAAGATTCCCAGCGCACGCAGGGGAAGGACGCGCAGTCGATGAACATCACGGCCGGGAAGGCCGTGGCCGAAGCCGTCCGGACCACGCTGGGTCCGAAGGGCATGGACAAGATGCTGGTCGACAACTCCGGCGAGGTCGTCGTCACCAACGACGGCGTAACGATCCTCAAGGAGATGGACATCGACCACCCCGCGGCCAACATGATCGTCGAAGTCTCCGAGACACAGGAGGACGAGGTCGGAGACGGAACGACGACGGCCGTCGTCATCGCCGGTGAACTCCTCGACCAGGCCGAGGAACTCATCGAGCAGGACGTCCACGCCACCACCATCGCACAGGGCTTCCGTCAGGCCGCCGAGAAGGCCAAAGAGGTCCTCGAAGACGACGCCATCGACGTCTCCTCCGACGACCGCGAGACGCTCGTGAAAATCGCCTCGACGGCGATGACGGGCAAGGGCGCCGAGTCCGCGAAGGACCTCCTCGCGGAACTCGTCGTCGACGCCGTGCTGGCCGTCGCGGACGACGAGGGCATCGACACGGACAACGTCTCCGTCGAGAAGGTCGTCGGCGGTTCCATCGACAACTCCGAACTCGTCGAGGGCGTCATCGTGGACAAAGAGCGCGTCCACGAGAACATGCCCTACATGGTCGAGGACGCCAACGTCGCCCTGTTCGACGGCGCCCTCGAAGTTCGCGAGACCGAAATCGACGCCGAAGTCAACGTCACCGACCCCGACCAGCTTCAGCAGTTCCTCGACCAGGAGGAGAAGCAGCTGAAGGAGATGGTCGACCAGCTCGCCGATGTCGGCGCCGCGTCGTGTTCGTCGGTGACGGCATCGACGACATGGCCCAGCACTACCTCGCCAAGGAAGGCATCCTCGCGGTCCGCCGCGCGAAGTCGTCGGACCTCAAGCGCCTCGCCCGCGCGACGGGCGGCAGCGTCGTCGGCTCGCTCGACGACATCGAGGAGTCCGACCTCGGCTTCGCCGGCTCCGTCGCCGAGAAGGACATCGGCGGCGACCAGCGCATCTTCGTCGAGGACGTCGAGGACGCCAAGTCCGTCACGCTCATCCTCCGCGGCGGTACCGACCACGTCGTCGACGAGGTCGAACGCGCCATCGAGGACTCCCTCGGCGTCGTCCGCACGACGCTCGAAGACGGGAAGGTCCTCCCCGGCGGCGGCGCGCCCGAGACCGAACTCTCCCTGCAGCTCCGCGAGTTCGCCGACTCCGTCGGCGGCCGCGAGCAGCTCGCCGTCGAGGCGTTCGCCGAGGCACTCGACGTCATCCCGCGCACCCTCGCCGAGAACGCCGGTCTCGACCCCATCGACTCGCTGGTCGACCTCCGCGCCCGCCACGACGGCGGCGAGTTCGGTGCCGGCCTCGACGCCTACACGGGCGAGGTCATCGACATGGAAGAGGAGGGCGTCGTCGAACCCCTCCGCGTGAAGACGCAGGCCATCGAGAGCGCGACGGAAGCGGCCGTCATGATTCTCCGCATCGACGACGTCATCGCCGCTGGCGACCTCTCCGGCGGCCAGACGGGCGACGACGACGAAGGCGACGACATGCCCCCGGGCGGCGGCGGCATGGGCGGCATGGGCGGCATGGGCGG
>NZ_WPCD01000098.1:0-12914 GCF_009741955.1 Halogeometricum sp. CBA1124
TGACGACGACGCGTTCGTGTTCACCGGTCTCCTCGGCACCGCCTCCTACGTGCGGTCGGGCGAACTCGCCGACCGCGGGCGACTTCGTCTCGCCGCCGCGTTGAGTCTCGGCGGCGTCCGCCGGCGCGTTGCTGGGCGTCGAACTCACGCCGTCGTCTCCGACGCGCGTTCGCGCGTTGCTCGGCGCCTTCCTCGTCGTCGCCGCCGCCCTCGTCTGGCGTCAGGCCGCCGAGCGGCGAGAGGCGGACGACGAGGATACCCAGCCGGCCTCGACGGAGGGCCGAATCGGCGCGGTCGGGGGAGCGGCCGTCGGCCTCTTCGTCGGCACCGCCGGCGGACTGCTGGGCGTCGGCGGGCCGGTGCTGGCCGTCCCCATCCTCGTCACCGGCGGCGTCCCGATGCTGGCCGCCGTCGCCGCCGCGCAGGTCCAGTCGGTGTTCGTCTCGGGGTTCGCGGCGACGGGCTACTTCGCCCGCGGGGCCGTCTCTCTCCCCCTCGCCGTCCTCGTCGGCGTGCCGGAACTGCTCGGCGTCCTCGTCGGCTGGCGCGTCGCCCACCGCGTCCCGTCGGCGCGCCTGAAGCGCGTCCTCGCGACGGTTCTCGCGGTTCTCGGTCCGTACGTGGCGCTCACCGCCTGACCGGGTGCGGGGCCCCGGGGGCCTCGGCGGCGCTATCCCGCGGGACGCGGCGCTCGCGGGGCGCTTCGCCACCCTTTTTGCCGCCGGGTCCCGTCCGTGCGAGTATGTTTGGCGGAGGCGGCATGAACCCGCGGAAGATGAAGCAGATGATGAAACAGATGGGCATCGACGTGACGGAACTCGACGCCGAGGAGGTCGTCATCAAGACGGCCGACGAGGAACTCGTCTTCAGCGACGCCCAGGTCACGCGCATGGACGCGCAGGGCCAGGAGACGTACCAGATAGTCGGCCAGCCCGAGACGCGCGAACGCGGAAGCGGCGACGCGGGCGGCGAGGACGCGACCGCCGTCGAAGCCGCCGAGAGCGCGGAGAGCGCCGACGAGGACGAGGCGATTCCCGACTCCGACGTGGAACTCGTCGCACAGCGCGCCGGCGTCCCCAAGGGCGACGCGCGAGAGGCGCTGGAGGCCGAGAACGGCGACCTCGCGGCCGCCATCTCGCGCCTCGAATAAGTGTACCTGCTCGTCCACGAGGACCGCGAGTACCTGCGCGCGCCGGGTGACGAACTCCAGACCGACCTCGGCGTCCTCACCGTCCCCGAGGACGCCGAACCGGGCGACGTCGTCGAGACGCATCTCGGCGAACCGTTCGTCGTTCGCCGCCTCCGCGGTCCCGACCTCTTCAACCACCTCGAGCGCACGGGCGCGCCGATGATGCCCCGCGACATCGGTCTCATCGTCGGGCACACCGGCGCGGCGGCGGGCGACCGAGTCCTCGACGCCGGCACCGGCACGGGCGTCCTCTCGGCGTACCTCGGCCGGATGCGCGCCGAGGTGACGACGTACGAACTGGACCCCGACTTCGCCGACGTGGCCCGCGAGAACATGCGTCTGGCGGGCGTCGAGACCCACGTGGACGTTCGCACCGGCGACGTGACGGAGGAACTCGACTCGCTGGTCGACGAGGGGCCGTTCGACCTCCTGACGCTCGACACCGCCGACGCGGCCGAGGTGGTCGGGCGCGCCCCGGAACTGCTCCGGTCGGGCGGCTACGTCAGCGTCTACTCGCCGTTCGTCGAGAACAGTCGCGCCGCCGTCGAGGCGGCCCGCGAGGCGGGGCTGAACGACGTGGAGACGTTCGAGACCATCCAGCGCCGGATGGACTTCGAAGAGCGCGGGTCCCGCCCCTCGACGGCGGGCGTCGGCCACACGGGCTACCTCGTCTTCGCGCGGTACGAGTGAGGTCGGCGCGGCGCGCCGGTCGCACCGTCTGCGGGGGCGCACCGACCCCGGGCCGGCCGTCCCCGTCGCGCCGACGCCGTCACTCGACCGACCGAATCAGCTCGAACAACTGTTCTCTGTGTTGCGCCGGCGTCACCAGCGACGCCAGCGTCCGGTCGACCGCCTCGTCTTCGACCGACAGCGGGTACGCGCCGCCGGCGAGGAGGTAGCCGCCGTCGTCGTCGGGCCACACCGCGAGATAGCCCTCGGCCGCCACGCGCACCGTCTCGCCGCCGTCGGCCACGGCGTCCGCCGACCCCCTCGGCTCCCCGTCCGACTCCGGGGGGTCCGTCGACGCGGGGTCGGTCGCGCCGGTCGTCGCCTCGACGCGGGCGCGGTACCGCGTCAGGTCGGCCTCTGTCCGCCCGACGGCGAACCGCCGCTTCTCGACCGACTCCACGTCGGCGAACCCGCGTTCGCGGAGTTGCTCGACGAAGCCGTCGTTCGCACGGTCGGTGACCAGTCGGGTGAGCGCCTTCGAGCGACCGGTCTTCGGCCGGAGGGCGAGGCGACTGGCGAAGAAGAACCGCCACGTCTCGTCCGCGCCGGTCCGGTCGCGGACCGTCGTTCTGAGTCGGCGGTCCTCGAGGACGACGGTGTGCGCGCGGACGGTGACCACCTTCGCGTCGAACATCGTCTCCGTCGTCGAGGACGTGCGCTCCCAACCGTCTGGGACGCGGACGTCCGGCGGAGAGCCGTCGGTCGTCGCCATACCACGGCTACGGGCGGGCGGTCCTTAATTCGAACCGACGGGGAGGAAGAAGCGAACCGCGAGGACGGTCAGTGGTCGTCCTCGCGCCACTTGTGGCCGCACTCGACGCAGGTGAAAAAGCGCGTCTCGGACTCGTCCGCGGAGCGAATCTGCTTCATCTCGTAGCGGGCCTTGTCGTGACCGCACTCGGGGCACTTCACCGTCGTCGTCGGACCGATTTCGGCGTCGTCGACGTCCGACATGTCCACTATCTCCGAGTCCTCTCGGGCGGCGGTGGAGGTCATGTGCGACTCGTTGGCCGCGTCTCTCGGCTTCTCGTACCCGCAGTTACCGCAGACCCAGACGCCGTCGTCCGTCTTCATCATCGACCCGCACTCGTCGCAGAACTCCATTGTTACCTGAGGCAGTCGCTTCTCACACTTAAGCGTCCGGGAATGGCTCGAGGCGGCGACCGCGACACGGCCGCCGCGTCCGCGAACGGGGCGACCTCAGGCGTCCCCGTCTGATTGCCCGGGTTCGCCGATGGCCTCGACGGGCATCGTGTTCTGTAGGTCCTCGTACAGGTCGCTCGGCGACGTGAACGACCCTCCTCCCACCTCCGAGACGAGGGCGCCGAGGTTCGCCTCGCCGTCGGCCATCTGCACGGTCACGTCGGAGAGTTCCTCCGCGGCGTCGTCTCTCGTCACCGGGTACGAGAGGTCCTCGAGGCGGGATTCGAGGCGGCTCAGGTTGATGCGTTCGTTCATAGGCGTAGTTCGTTCCCTGTACACTTATCGTTACGTTTCTGTGAGAGCCGCGTTCTCATTTGGCATCGTTGTGGTATCAACTTTGATATTCGAGATGTGGGCTTTATTAGCCGGGAGCGACCGCCGTATGTCATGAGACGCTGGCTACGACGGTTGCGTTCCTCGACCGACAGTGACGACGAGAGCGCCGAGAGACGGACGGACGGCGGCGTCGTCGACGACGTGGCGGGCGGAGCCGACGTGTCGGCACCGGACGTCCCCGGCTTCAGACCTGAGACCGACGCGACGGACGAGGTAGCGCGCCTCCGATACGAGCGGGACTACTGGCGCGGACTCTTCGAACAGGTGGTCCAACAGCTTCCACAGCCCGGGTTCGCGGTCGACGACGACCACGACCTGGTCCACGTCAACGGCGCGCTCGAGGAACTGTTCGGGCGGGACGAGAGCGAACTGCTGGGGCAGAACGCCTACGATGCGTTCCAGACGGAGGGGAAAGACGAGACAATCGCGGAGACGGCCGAACGGACCGGGACGGTCGTCGACGAGGACGACTACCGGGAGGTGCCGACGGCTGTCGGGACACGGTGGGTCCGCGGGATGGCCGTCCCGCTGTTCGACCCCGACGGCGACAGCGTCGGCGCTGTGGAGTTCACCGCCGACGCGACCGAATTCGTCGAACAGCAACGGCGGATTCGCAGGGCGCAGGAGACGCTGTCTGCTGAGGTCATGGAGACTGCCACCGACGCGACGGCGATGAGCGAACAGGTGGGCGACGCCGTGAGCGAGGCGTCGGCGATGGCCGCCGAGCAGGCCGAGAACATGGACGAGGTGTCCGGCGAAGTGGGGTCGCTGTCGGCGACGGTCGAGCAGATAGCCGCCTCCGCCGACGAGATAAACGAGCGCTCCGAGGAGGCCGAGCGACTGGCCGCCGAGAGCACCGAGTCGGGCGAACACGCCGTCGAGCGGATGGAGAACGTGGCCGAGAGCGGGGAGGAGGCCGCAGAACAGACGCGCGAACTCGCCGAACAGGTGGCCGAGATCGACGACATCGTCGAGGTCATCAACGACATCGCCGACCAGACGAACATCCTCGCGCTGAACGCGAACATCGAGGCCGCGCGCGCCGGCGAGGCGGGCGAGGGCTTCGCCGTCGTCGCCAACGAGGTGAAGTCGCTGGCGAACGAGGTCCAGACCGAGTCCGAACGCATCGAGGAGATAATCCACGAGACGCGCGAGGACGCCAGCGAGACGGTTTCGAGCATCGAGTCTGTCACCGAGGAAGTACGCGACAGCGCCGACGCGATTCGCGACATGGTCGACAATCAGGAGGCCATCCTCGACGCTGTCAACGCAACCTCCACCGGGATGGAGGACATCGCCGGCGCGACCGACGACCAGGCGGTCCGGACCGAGGAAGTCGCCTCGATGATAGACACCGCCACCGAACGGTCCAAGCGGGTGGAAGAAGAGGTCGAATCGGCGGCGGCGGCCAACACCGAACAGGTAGAACTGGTCGAGGACATCGTCACCGCGCTCGAACGGTTGGAGTCGGCCGTCGGCGAACTGGACTCGCAGTCGGACGACGCGGCGGACGCCCGCGCGGAACCGGACGGCCAGCGCGCGTAACGCCGCGCGCCGTCACTCGAAGTCGGCGTCTCGCTTCTCGAGGAACGCGTCCATCCCTTCTCGCTGGTCGTGCGTCCCGAACAACCCGCTCCACGCCCGCGCCTCGTGTTCGAGGCCGGCCGAACGCGGGGACTCGTGCACGGCGTTGAGCGCCTCTTTGGCGGCGCGGAGCGCGAACTTCGGCTTCGCCGCGAGTTCGGCCGCCATCTCGGCGACGTGCGTCCGGAGTTCGTCGTGCGCGACGACTTCCCCGACCAGTCCGCGTTCGAAGGCGTCCGTGGCGTCCACGCGTTCGCCGAAGTATATCATCCGCCGCGCGACTTCGTCCCCGACGAGGGGTGGCAGTCGCTGCGTGCCGCCCCACCCGGGGATGATGCCGAGGTCTATCTCCGTCTGCCCGATGAGGGCGCGTTCGGAGGCGACGCGCAGGTCACAGGCGAGTGCGAGTTCGCACCCGCCGCCGAACGCGTAGCCGTTGATGGCGGCGATAGTCGGCGCGGGGAACGACTCTATCGCGGCGGCGATGCGGTGGCCCTGTTCGGCGTACGCCTGCGCCTCGGCGGTGCCGAGGTCCTTCATGTGGGAGATGTCGGCGCCGGCGACGAACGCCTCGTCGCCCGCGCCGGTGAGGACGAGACACCGCGCCTCCTCCTCACCGGCCCGGGCGAGAGCCTCTTCGATGGCGTCCAGCGTGTCGACGTTCAGCGAGTTCATCCGGTCGGGTCGGTCGACGACGAGGGTCGCCACGTCGCCGTCCCACTCGAGTCTGATCGTGTCCCACGACATGGCCGATGGCACGTAGGGCGACGGGGTAAACGTTCGCACGCCGGCGGCGCGGGGGCGACACCGCGACCCGGGCACGCCGGCGACCGGTACCCGAACCGTCGAGTGACATGAAACAGGTCTATTACGGGCGCCGCAAATCACCAGCATATGACCCTCTCCGACGAAGCGAAGGCGCGGTTGGCTGACGTCGTCCGACTTCAGCCGACCAAGAACAAGGAGTTACAGGAGCAGTGGGGGTTGGAGTCCGGGAGCGAAGTCCACCAGTACCTGGAGAACAACCTGAAGGAGTACTACTACCGCGACGACAACAGCCTCATCCGCGCGACGGCGGACGCCGCCGAGTTGGTCGACGTCGAACCGGGCGTCGAAGTCGGCGAGTCCGGCGACGAGGTGCCGTCGGTCATCCGCGTGCCGACGCTGGAGGCCAGCGTGTTCGAGGTACTGGCCGGGCCCGACGACCGATCAGAGAGCGTCGTGAGCGTGCTGAACAAGGTGCGCGAGGCGTTCGACACCGACCCGGAGGTGGACGCCGTCCGCCGCGCCCTCCAGAGCCTCCGGCGGAAGGGCGTCGTCGAAGTCGTCTACCGGACCGTCCCCACGT
The DNA here is from genome assembly GCF_009741955.1 of Halogeometricum sp. CBA1124. NCBI lineage: Archaea > Methanobacteriati > Methanobacteriota > Halobacteria > Halobacteriales > Haloferacaceae > Halogeometricum > Halogeometricum sp. CBA1124. The sequence goes on from NZ_WPCD01000098.1 coordinate 6,390, forward strand.
TCCGCCTCGCCGTCGAACGCGACTCGGTGGACGTCGAGGTGACGGACTGACGGACGTCGCTCGCCAACTGACGCCCGCCGACTCGACTAGTTCTCGCCCGCGTCCGCGTCCCCCGTTTCGGGGTACTCGCGGCGTCTGACCCACTCGCGCCTGTCGCGCAGGAGCGACTGGATTCCCTTCCCCGGTCCGCCCTCGACGGGCCACCCGCCGGTCCGCCAGACCGGGGGTTCGGGCTCGAAGTCGGGACAGGACCCGGCGCACTCGGCGGCCGTCTGCGGCCCGCCCTTCGCCGCACAGTGCGGGACGAGGGCGCGGCCGTAGCGCCGGAGTTCGAAGTGCCGGCAGTCGGGCCGCATCGTGTCGTGGTACGACCGCCAGCCCGCGCCGTAGGCGCGTTCGGCGAGTTCGAGTCGGGTGGTCGTCCGTTCCTCGTCGCTCTCGGCGTCGGCGGGCGTTACGTCGCTGGGGTGCCACTCCACCGTCGCGTCGGCCCACGCGTCGCCGGGCGCGTCGGCGTCGAACGCGAACGCGAGGATGCCGACTTCGACGGGCACGTCTTCGAGGAGTGCGGGTTCGACGCGTCCGCCCGTCGCCGCCGTCGCCACCCACACCTCGTCGGCCAGCGCGGTGTCGACGTCCCGCGCGAGTTGGTCCGAGAGGGCGCGCGCCGCCGAGGCGTCGAGGTCCGGCTTGTTCTCGACGGCGACGATGCGCCGCACCCAGTCGGGGTACGGCGCGACGCGTCGAATCTCGATGCGGTTGTTCCGACGGCGCTTCTCCACGACTCCCCGGCCGGCGGCGCGGTGGACGGCCGCGCGGACGTAGCGCCACGGGTAGCCCGGGTGGGGAAGCGCGTCGCGGTACCACGCCCATTCGGCGGGGGCGTGACGGACGACGTGCAGGAGGTCAGAATCGAGTTCCCGGTCGCCGAACCGCGCGCGGGCGGCGAGTCCGGCGGGGTCGCACTCGACGACGATGGTGTCCCAGCGGCGTCGCTTCGTGCCGAGTTGCCGGGCGACGATGACGGCGTCGCCGTCGCTCCCGCCGTCCGGCGGCCACGCCGCCTCGGCCCACCGACAGACGAGCAACTCGAAGCCGAACTCGGCGCCTTCGGGGTACACGTGACTCGGTCGCATCCGCGGGGAGAAGTCGATTTCGGGTCGGCTCGGGTCGGCGTCGCCCCGACGGGGGCTAGCCGCACCGCTCACGCCGCCGTCCGACGCCGACGCGCCTCGCCGTCAGGCGAGTCAGGCGAGGTACGTCGTGGTCCCCTCTTCTTCGTCCTGTGCGGCCACGTCGTCGAGGTACTCGTGGGCCTTCTTCAGGATGTTACGCGGGCCGTCCTGCGTGATGGTGTTGAGGGCCTGTTCGTAGTCGCGCCACTGGAGGTCGCGGTGTTCGGTGGAGAGTTCCGCACTCGCCTCGAACGACCGGGCGATGAACAGGTGCACCGTCTTGTGGATGGTCTTTCCGTTCGCTTCGAACACGTAGTCGTAGTCTTCGCGGAAGCCGTCGACGAGGCGGAACTCCTTGATTCCGGCCTCCTCTTTGACTTCGCGTATGGCAGTCTGCTGAAGCTCCTCTTTCCCTTCGACCCCGCCTTTGGGGAACTCCCAGTCCCCCGGTCGGCTCTTCAGGAGCAAATACTCCCTTCGGCCGCGGGTGTCGCGGAAGAGGATGGCCCCAGCGCTCACCGCTTGCACTGGCATTACTGTACGTAAATGTGCGAGGTTTTAAGAGGCTATCGGTGCCTGTAGCGTCGCTTTCTTGTACCCACCACCTCCGGCAGGCCGCGTGAGTCGCCCGGTGCCGGCGTTCTGAACGCTCGCGTCCGATTTCGGGTTCGATGTGGGCGGCCGGCGTACGCGCTCGGGGTGCGCGTTCGTTCGCCACCGTTCAGGGTGTGAAACAGTCGCAGAGCGGTGATAGATGCGCTTTTACGCGTCGCTGTTCACCTACCTCTCACGCGCACCCCAGCTATGACCTTCGTCACCAAACTCACCTTTCAGAGCGGGAATCGGTACGAACTGGAAGAACAGCTATCGGACCTGCAGGCGATGCTCGAACGAAAGGGCGCGGAGTGTAAGGGCCCGCACGCGTCGCCGCCGGAGCACCACACCGTCCCGCAGTACCGCAACCTCGGCCCGGGCGACGAGTTCTCCTCGTGGGACTACACCGTCTACTCGCGGAAGCTGGAGATTCACGGCAACGACCACATCGCCCGCGAGGTGGGCCACATGGAGTTCCCCGAGAGCCTCCACGTCGAGATAGAGGTCGAACAGAAGAAACCGCTCGGCCACCGCAACAAGTAGTCTACGGACACCGGGAGGGGCAAACGGTCACCTCGTCGCTACTCGGCACTTCTCTCCGCTCTGTTACTCTCCACTACTCCACGTCGAACCGCCCCTCGCAGTTCGTACACTGCCACCACCGTTCGGCCGTCTCCCAGTCGCCCAACGCGGCGAGGATGCTGCTCTCTTCTCGCGTCTGTCGGACGTGGGCCGCGAGTTTCCACTCGGTGCACCGCGGGCACTCGACGAACGGTTTGTACCGGTACTCCCGCTCTATCTCGTTACTGTGCCCGCTCTCGCGGCTTCCCGTCTTCTCCTTTCGGTCTTCGCGTACCACCTCGTCGAAGGCGTCTCTGTCCATGCACCCGGCTGACTCCGCGATAATATAAACGATTCCGTCTATCTCGTTTGCTGTCCTGTCTTCGGCGACAGACGGCTACTCCGGTTCTTCGAGCACGTCCAGCAACCGCCCGCGGCCGCGGAACGTCGAGTCGTCGAACGACTCCACCTCGAAGCGCACCGTCGCGTCCACCAGCGAGGGGTCCGCGTCGGGGAGTTCGATGATGGTGTCGCCGATACGGACGATGGGCGTCGTGCCGTTCAGTCCCGTCACGAACGCGACCAGTTCCTCGCCCGCGTCGTACGTCGGCGTCGCCGTCCGCAGGTGGAGACCGGCGGTCAGCTTCCGGAAGAAGCTCATACGCGACTCACCTCCTCGGACTGCCGGTCGGAGACGTACTCCAGTCCGTAGCCGGTCCACGCGGCGAACAGGAAGACGGCGACGAGGAACCAGCCGTGGAACACGTACGGCCAGACGCTGGCGGGGTTGACCACCATCGCCTGCGTGAACCACTCGTACTCCTGCGGGAGCGTCTGCATCGCCGAGTACCCCCGCCAACAGACCGCCGCCCCACGGGAAGATGTACCCGAGCGCGGAGGTGTTGGCGTCGAGGATGTTCGCCCGTCGGTAGCCGTTGATGTTGAACCGGCGGCCGAGCGTCCGGATGTACGGCGCGATGGCTATCTCGGCGGCCGTGTTGATGGTTATCATCGCGTTCACGAGGGCCGTGCCGAGCACCATCGTCGTCTCCGCGCGGCGGACGGTGGTGGCGACGGACTCCAAGAGGAACTCAAGGATGGCCTCGAACCCGCCGCCGCGTTGCATCACCTGCGCGCCCGCGACGATGAGGAGGACGAGGACGATGAGCGGGAAGAAGCCCGCCGCACCGGAGTAGAGACTGCCGGCGACGGCGGTGTTCCCGGGTTCGACCGGGACGACGAGAGCGCCGACGACGGGGAGGGCGTCGATCGTCTGGACGAGGTCGGACGCCTGCGAGGCCCGGAAGGCGAGCATCGCGGAGGCGTCGGAGAGGCCGAGAGCGAGGTTGAGGGTGACGGAGACGATCAGCCCCCACGAGATGGCCTCGATGATGTGCCGTCCGGAGACGGCCGTGACGATGACGACGCCGATGGAGAGGAGGTGGACGAGTCCGAGCGCGGAGCCCTCCCCGCCCACGTCGCCGACGTTCACCGGTTGCCCCGCCATCGCCTGTCCCGCGACGACGTACGCGACGAAGGCGAAGACGGCGGCGACGACGGCGTACTTCAGTCGCGAGGCGACGACGCCGCCGATGTCGGCGTCCTGCGTCACCGCGGAGACGATGGTGGTGTCGCTCACGGGTGCGAGGTTGTCGCCGAAGACGGCGCCCGACAGGATGGCCCCGAACTGGAGGACGGGGTCCGCGCCGAGGGCGACGCCTGCCGGGAACACCAGCGCCGTGAACGCGATTGCGGTCCCGTACCCCGTCCCGATGCCCGTCGCGAGGAGGGCGGCGAGGAGGAAGGTCAGGGCGGGGAACAGCGACGCGCCGACGCTGACGGCGTCGGCGGCCCAGACGAGTCCGTCGACGAAGCCGCCGACCTGGATGGTCTCGGCGAACATGCCGGCCCACAACCACGCGACGATGGCCGTCGCGGCGACGCGTTCGGTCATCCCGTCGAAGATGATGTCCGCGTACACCTTCCACGGGCCCTTCACGAAGAACATCCCGACGATGAGGCCGACGAGCATCCCGGCGACGAGTCCCGTCGTGTCGCCGATGCCGAGCAGTCCGCTCTGGACGATAGCCCACGCGATGAAGAACGCTATCGGGATTGCACTCGCGAGACGTCCACCGTAGAACCGTACGTCGGGGTCGTCACTCTGGTGACTCATTCACTCGCACGTCCACGCCGCCTCTGATAAACGACGCGTTCTCGTTCGAGTTCGCTCCGACAACTGTCGAGGTAGCTGTCACGAACGGGCACGGCGACGACGACTCGGCGTCGTCTCCGGCAACCCCGCCCTCCTCGAAGAGGTTTATGACGGTCGGACGCAACCGAAGGCGTATGACGGCCTCGAACCTCGTCGAACTCCGACGCGACCTGCATCGACACCCCGAACCCGCGTGGTGCGAGTTCTACACCACCGCCCGACTCGTGGACGAACTGGAGACGCGCGACTTGGACGCCCTCTACGTCGGCCCCGAAGTGCTGTCGGCCGACGACCGGATGGCCGTCCCCGACGACGACGTCCTGTCCGAGTGGTTCGAACGCGCCCGCGAGGCCGCGCCCGCGAGGACGTCCTCGACCGACTCGAAGGCGGGTTCACCGGTGCGGTGGCCGTGCTGAAACGCGGCGAGGGGCCGACCGTCGCCCTCCGGGTCGACATCGACGGCCTGCCCATCACCGAGTCCGAGGACGCCGGCCACGCCCCCGTGGCGGGCGAGTTCCGCTCGGAGAACGAGGGGTACATGCACGCCTGCGGCCACGACGCCCACGCGACCATCGGACTCGGCGTCCTCGACGCCGTCGCCGAGAGCGACTTCCAGGGGACGCTGAAGGTGTTCTTCCAACCCGGCGAGGAACAGGTCGCCGGCGGCAAGCCGATGGCGAAGTCGGGACACCTCGACGACGTGGACTACCTCTTGGCGACGCACGTCGGCCTCGACCACCCCTCCGGCGAAGTCGTCGCCGGCATCGAGGGCTTCCTCGCCGCCTCCCACTTCGAGGCCGAGTTCACGGGTGCGCCGGCCCACGCGGGCGCGCGGCCCGAACAGGGCGACAACGCGGTGCAGGCGATGGCGTCGGCCATCCAGAACCTCTACGGCATCCCGCGGCACGCCGACGGCGCGACGCGCGTCAACGCGGGCATCGTCGAGGGGGGCACCGCGACCAACATCATCCCCGAGGAGGCGTCTCTCGGCGGCGAGGTGCGCGGCGAGACGACCGAACTGATGCGGTACATGGAGGAGAAGGCCCACCGCGTGCTCCGGTCGGCGGCGGAGATGCACGGCTGTGAGGTGGATATCTCGACCGAGGGGCGGGCCCCGTCGGCGGCGAGCGACGACGAACTCGTCTCCATCGTTTCGGCCGTCGCGGCGGCGAACGCCGACGTCGAGTCGGTCGTCGAACGCGACTCGCTGGGCGGGAGCGAGGACGCCACCTACCTGATGCAGGAAGTACAGGACAACGGCGGACTCGCCGCCTACGTCGCGTCGGCACCGACCACCCCGGCGGCCACCACACCCGCACGTTCGACGTGGACGAGGACTCCATCGGTCTCGGAATCGACGTGCTCTCGGGCGCGATACTCGACATCGCTTCGACCCGTCCCTGACGACGACGGTACCGGCCGGACCGCGGACTCGCCGCGACTTGCCGGCGTCCGCTACTGTCACGATCTCGGTACACTCGAACCTCGACGACAGTCTCCCTCCCGTTAATCTGAAAGGGCGACTGTCACCGCCGAGTGAAAATTTGTAATTTCGCTTATATGATTTAACAGGACTGCGCTTGTCGTTCTCACCGCATGCCGACAGCCAGACAAGCCTGTGCCGTAGCCGCCGCCCTATTGGTCGCGGTGATGGCGCCGGTCGCACCTCTCAGCGCGCTTCAACCTGCGACCGCACAAGAGGCATCGACTGTTATCGATTCGTGTACGACCATCTCAGAGCCGGGTACGTACGAAATAAGTGACGAGTTGGCGAACGCGACGCCGGACCAATCGACGCCCCTCGTCGCCAACGACACGGCCGTCGCGGCCTGTATCGTCGTCGCCAGCGACGACGTGACCATCGTGGGCAACAACGTCACGCTCACGGGTCCGGGCGCGACGACCAACGTCACCGTCTCGGAACCGGTCGACAACGAGACGGAGACCCCGAACGAGACGGAGACCGAAACGGAGACTGCC
>NZ_WPCD01000133.1:0-10247 GCF_009741955.1 Halogeometricum sp. CBA1124
TGGAGACGATGGAGACGACGAAAGCGAGACAGAGACCGGAGACGACTGAAGTCGACGAGAAACCGGGAGCGGCACGTGCGAAATCGGGGGCGGCACGTCAGAGACGGGGGACCGAGACTGTCGGTGCGGCCCGAGGCGTCGGACCGGCGAATCGGCTCAGTTGATGTCGATGCGGTGGGAGTCATCGGACTCCACCGCCGTCTTGGGGATGGTCACCGTGAGGACGCCGTTCTTGTAGGACGCGGAGGCGTCGTCGGCCATCACGTCTTCGGGGAGGCGAAGGGTGCGGCGCATCGACTCGTGGCGGCGTTCGCGGCGAATGTACTCGCTCGACTCGGTGTCGGACTCGCGTTCCTCGTGCATCTCGCGGGAGGCGGAGATGGTCAGCGAGCGCTTGGCTATGGAGAGGTCGATGTCCTCCTTCTCGAAGCCGGGGAGGTCAGCCACGACGACGTACTCGTCGGCCCCGTCGCGGACGTCGATGTCCATGCCGTAGTCGGCGCCCATCATCCGGGAACCGTCGAACTGGTGGCTCATCTCGTCGAACTGGCGGGACATTCGCTCGAACATCGACTCGATCTCTTCGAAGGGGTTGGAACGTCGCATCATTGGTAGTTCACCGAAGAACAGTATGGTCGTTCGAGGAGATAAAGATAGCAGGACGTGAGACGGCAATTCGCACGGTACGGCGCTCGTGAACCCCAGATACAGCACTTCGGGAACGTCGGACGAGCGGGAGCGTCAGTCGAACAGGTCGGTGTGACGCTCCGCCAGCCCCGAGTACTCGGCGGCGGAGTATCTGTCCAGAAGCGCCTCGATGTCGATACTCGCTTCCGAGAGCGGCGTGACCTGCGCGGGGACCCCCCGGACGAACGACTCGGGCGGGACGTCGCGCCCCTCCGGGACGACGCACCCGGCGGCGACGAGACTCCGTTCGCCGACGGTCACGTCCGTGTTTAGCGTGGCGTTGAACCCGACGAGCGCGTCGTCCCCGACCGTCGCCTCGTTGAGGACCGCGCCGTGGCCGACCATCACCCGGTCGCCGACGACCGACGCGTGCAGCAAGGCGTTGTCGGTGACGTGCGACGCCTCGCCGACGCGAACCGGGGCGATGTCCCCCCGCAGGACGACGCCCGGCCACACGCTGGCGTTCGCGGCGACGGCCACGTCGCCGACCAGCGTGGACTCGTTGCTGACGCGCGCCTCGTCGGCAATCGTCGGCGCGACACCCTCGAACTCGTAGCTTCGCGGGCCGTCCATGCGGACACTACGTGGAGTTCGCTGTTAAGTGTTGGTTGGGTGAGAAGAACTCGGCGGGAGGGGTGAGGGACCGCCCGGAGACGGGACGCTGACCTTACACCACGTCGATGTTCGTCGACTCGTCGTCCTCGTCGGCCGTCTCCTTCGGCAGGGTGACGGTGAGGACGCCGTTGTTGTACGTCGCGGACGCCTCCTCCTCGACGACTTCGACGGGGAGCGTTATCGACCGGCGGACGCTGCTGCGACTCCGTTCTCGGCGGACGTATCGGTCGCCGGTCTCCTCCTCGTCGGCGCTGCGCTCGGCCTCGACGGTGAGTTCGCGGCCCGAGGCCGAGATTTCGATGTCGTCCTTCTCGTAGCCCGGCAGGTCCGCCACGACGACGAGTTCGTCGTCCGTCTCCGAGACGTCGACGGCGATGTCTCGGAGCGAGGCGAGTCCCGACTCCTCGAACTCGCGGCCCATCCGCTTGAAGAACTGTTCTATCTCGTCGAAGGGGTTCTGGCGCGCCATGTCGTCCACCTGTTCGCCCGGTGACGCTATCAAGGTTTTCGCAGGTTCCCGGGACCGGCGGCGTGTTCGCAGTTCGAGACGCCGGCTCCGTCCGCGGTCTAGTAGAGGACGTGCTGCATGTCGTACGACCCGAGGCGCTTGACCCACCCGCGGGAGGCGATCTCCTCGACGCTCGCGAGGGCCTCCTGCGCGCGGTCCTCGTACAGGCCGGCCTCGAAGTCGATGTGGAACAGGTAGTCGCCGAGGCGGTTTCCGCTCGGGCGCGACTCGATGCGCGAGAGGTTGATGTCGCGTTCGGCGAACGCCTCGAGGAGTTCGAGGAGCAGTCCGGGGTAGTTCGCGTTCGGGTAGACGACGACGGTGGACTTGCCGCCCGCGTCCGAGCGTTCGGCGGCGGGCGCGACGACGAAGAAGCGCGTCGCGTTCGAGGAGCGGTCCTGGATGTCCTCGGCGAGGACCTGCAGTCCCTCGCCCGCGTTGTCGGGGTGCCCGATACCGGCGACGGAAGCGTCCTCGCGGGCGCGTTCGACGCCGCGCGCCGTGCTGGCGACGGCTTCGAGTTTGACCTCGGGGTACTCTCGCTCCAGGTAGCCCCGACACTGCGCCAGCGCCTGCGAGTGGGAGGCGACGACGGAGAACTCCTCGGACTGCGCGAGGAGGGCGTGCCGAATCGGCGTCACTATCTCCCGCGTGACGGCGATGTCGCGTCGGCGATGGCGTCGAGCGTCTCCGTGACGCTCCCTTCGATGCTGTTCTCGATGGGGACGACGCCGCGGTCGAACTCCCCGGAGTCGACGGCGTCCACGATGGCGGACACCGACTCGCGGAAGGCGACGTCGTCTGCGACGGCGCGGGCCGCGCGGTGCGAGTACGTCCCGGCCGGACCCAGCGTGACTGCCTGCATGACGCGAGATTCGACAGCGGCCTGTAAAATACCGTCGGGTCAGAGACTATGGTCGTCGCCCGCATCGGTGTGACCATGCACCGAAGACGGTTTCTCGCCGCCTGCGGGACGGGCGTCACCGCCCTCGCGGGTTGCACGGCGCCGGTCGTAGACGACGGGACGACGGACCCGAGCGCGTCGGTAACGAACCCGGGGTTCGAGTCCGGGCTTCGGGGGTGGCTCGTCGGCCGCGACCTGCCGACCGACCCGAACACCGGACTCCCGGTCGAATCGTCGGCGCGCATCGTGGACGACCCGGCGGCCACCGGCGACGCCGCCCTCCAGTTCGCCATCGACGGGGGACAGGACGACGGCACCATCTGGGCCCAACAGGCCGTCCTGTTGGACGGCGTGGACACTCTCCGTGGCGGTCCACTCGCCGGAGGAGTCGTTCAACACCATCACGAGACTGGCGGCCTACGCCGGCCCGCGCCCGGAACGGGGGTGGTTACGCGAGGCGGACTTCGACACCGAGCGAGCGATAGAGGACCACGCCGGGTGGGAGCGCTTCGAGTACGGTGTGTCCGGGGAGAGCGAGGGCATCGTCGCCGTCGGCCTCAGCGTCGTCTGGGAGACGGAGGTTGCCAGAACGATAGACGACGTGTCGCTGTCGTAGCGGAGCGAAGCGACGCTACCAGTCGGCGCAGAGTTCGACGAAGTTCCGGAGTATCTTCAGCCCCGTCTCGCCGGACTTCTCGGGGTGGAACTGCGTCCCGAACACGGTGCCCGCCTCGTTGGCGACGATGGAGGGGAACTCGACGCCGTAGTCGGTGGTGGCGACGACGGCGTCGTCGTCGTCGGGGACGGCGTAGTACGAGTGGACGAAGTAGGCGTACTCGCCGTCCACGCCGTCGACGAGGGGGTGGTCGCGCCGCACGTCGAGTTCGTTCCACCCCATGTGCGGCACCTTCTGCCCCTCGTCGAAGCGGACGTTGCGTCCGGGGACGAAGTCCAGTCCCTCCACCTCGCCCTCGCCGGCGTGGTCGGCCTCCTCCGAGGAGGTCAGGAGCATCTGCATCCCGAGGCAGATGCCGAAGATGGGCTGCCCGCGGTCGGCCGCCTCGGCGAGTGCCTCCCGGAACGGGCCGGCGTTCTCCATCCCCTCGGAGAACGCACCCACCCCGGGGAGGACGATGCCGTCGGCGTCGGCGAACGTCGCCGGGTCGTCGGAGATAGTCACGTCCGCACCCGCGCGTTCGAGTCCGCGCTGGGCGCTCCGGAGGTTGCCGAGGCCGTAGTCCACCATGACCACGGAGGCCACCGTCTCCCGCGTCTCGGACGTCGTCGTGCTCATGCCAGAACGTCCGCGGACCGGGGCAAAGTGACTTTCCCTCGGGGACGGGTCGGCGGCCGCGACCGCAGGTTGAGGTACATACACTCTAAGGCCACATTGACTGTTAATATTTTGAGATCTATAGAGAGAATAGCAATGCTTAACAGGAACCTGTCGAACGAGAAACGTGAGTTCAATGGCGAGTCGACGCAATTTCCTCAAGACGGCAGGTGCCACAGGTGTCGCAGGTCTCGCAGCCCTCAGCGGATGTACGGGTGACGGGAACACGACAGAACAGTCGACGGAGACGGGAAGCGGCAGTACCGCGACCGAAGCGACGACGGAGGCGACGACGACGGGGTCGACCTCGCAGGAGTCCATCATGTTCGCGTTGACGCCCGCGGAGTCGGACGTCGACGTGGAGGCGCAGTACCAGCCGCTGTTCAACTATCTGGAGAGCGAGGTCGGCGTCACCGTCGAATCGACGGTCGCGGCCGACTACGCGGCGGTCCTGCAGGCGCTCAAGAGCGGGCAGGCCGACGTGGCCGACGCCGCGCCCGCCATCGCCATCCAGGGCGGTAACGAGGGCGTGACGAAGGTCATCGGAATCCGCATCGCGTACGGCGCGTCGCGGTACTTCTCGCTCATGACGACGACGCCCGACAGCGACGTCAGCGAACTCACCGACCTCGAGGGCGAGACGGTGGCGTTCGCCGACCGCCTCTCGACCAGCGGTGCGCTGTTCCCCCTCTACATGCTGAGCAAGGCCGGCCTCGACACCGGCGGCGCGCCCGACGGCGAACCGGCGGACTTCGAGGCCCAGTTCTCGGACCACTCGACGGCCCGAGAGACGCTCCTCAACCGCGACGAAGTCGTCGCCGCCGGCACCGGGGCGTTCTCGACGGCACCGCACGTCCCGAAAGACCAGTTCCCGGAGCAGTTCCTGGAGACGTCCGCCGAGAACGACGGCGACCTGGGCACCGAGAGCCCCGAACTGGAACTGCTCTCGGTCTCCGACCCCATCCCGCGCGCGCCGATTCTCGGCCGCGCCGAGATGGACCAGTCGCTCTACTCGGACATCGAGACGGCCCTGCTGGACGTCGGCGAGGACGACCTCATCAACGAGGACCTCGGCGACGACCAACAGCTCTGGTTCACCGGCGTCGACCAGGGGACCGTCGACGACTACCAGCCCGTCCAGAACGTGCTGGACGAACTCGGCGTCACGCTGGGTCAGTAAGGCCGTAGACGTCCGTATCACGGCGTTTTATCGTCCGGATTCACGAACGCACGACAGGTCCGCGTGTACGGCGAGACAGGGACCGACCACACATCAGATATGAGTACGATAGAAGTGACGGACCTCAGCAAGTCGTACGGGGACGTACAGGCCCTCGACGACGTCTCCTTCACCATCCCGGACGGCGAGTTCGTCGTCCTCCTGGGACAGTCCGGCGCGGGGAAGTCGACGCTGCTGCGCTGTCTCAACGGCATCACTCGCCCGACTGAGGGGTCGATTTCGATAGACGGCGCGGAGGTGCTGGGGCCACGGAACGACGTGGCGATGATATTCCAGCAGCACTACATTCTCGAACAGATAAGCGCGTACAGCAACGCGCTCACCGGTGCCCTCGGCCGCACGTCGTTTCTCCGCAGCCTGCTCGGGCGCTACGGCGACGGCGACAAGCGGGAGGCGCTCCGCGCCCTCGACACCGTCGGCCTCCTCGACGAGGCGAACCAGCGCGCCGGCAACATGAGCGGCGGGCAGCAACAACGCGTCGGCATCGCCCGCGCGCTGGTGCAGGAGCCGAGTCTGCTGTTGGCCGACGAACCGGTGGCGAGTCTCGACCCGGCCAGCGCGGAGACGGTGATGCGCTACATCCGCGACGCCGCCGCCGAGCGTGACCTGACCACCATCGCCAGCCTCCACCAGGTCAACATCGCCCGCGAGTTCGGCGAGCGGTTCATCGGGATGAAAGACGGTGAAATCGTGTTCGACGGCTACCGCGAGGAGTTCACCGTGGACGTCATCGACGAGATATACGGCGACATCGAGACGGAAGCGATTCGCGAGGAACGAACCGAGTCGTCCGCCGACGAACGACCGGCGCAGAGCGGTACACAGGCCCATGAGTACTGACACAGACCGGATTCGGGAGTCGCTGCGGAACATCCAGATAGCAAAGCGCGTCCGACTGCTGTTCTCGCTCGTCGTCCTCGCCGTGTTCGCGTTCGTCTTCACGAACGCGCTGAGCGAAGTGGGCTTCTCCGTCGGGGAGATAATCAAGTACTGGCCCGAGTTCTCCGACGCCCTCGGCGACTTCTTCCCGCCGGGGACGCTGTTCGGCGTGGTACCGTTCGTCGACGTGAGCCAGTACTGGGCGTTCATCCAGGAGCGCAACCTGCTCCTGCAGTTCGAGAACGGCAACCCCGTCCTCGGCGCGATGTTCGTCACGTTCGCGATGGGCTTCGCCGGCACCGTCCTCGGCATCCCCGGCGCCCTCCTCCTGGGCGTCCTCGGGTCCGAGCGCGTGACGCCGTACCCGTTCAACTTCATCTTCCGCGGGACGATGAGCATCATCCGCGCCATCCCGGCGCTGGTGTGGGCGCTCATCTACATCCCGCTGGGCGGCGTCTCCCCGTTCACGGCGACGCTGGCCATCGGGACGGACACGATGGGGAACCTCGGTCGCCTGTTCACCGACGCGCTGGAGGAAGTCGAGGACGGGCCCATCGAGGCAATCGAGTCCACCGGCGCGAACGGCCCGCAGAAGGTCGTGTTCGGGATGCTCTCGCAGGTGTTCACGCCCTTCATCGCGTGGACGATGTACATCCTCGAAATCAACGTCCGCATCGCCGTCACGATGGGTCTCATCGGTGGCGGCGGACTCGGCCAGGTGCTGCAAACACAGCGCGGCCTGTTCAAGTACACGAACATGATGGCGACCATCCTCGTCATCTTCGTGCTGGTCGTCTCCGTGGAGTTCGTCAGCCAGCGGGTCCGGTCGTACATCCGCGGCAACGAGGAAGGAACGAGCTTCCTCAAACTGCTCGTGGAGTTCCCCCAGCGGATGGCACGGTCCATCTGGCAGTAAGGCGCGCGCGTCTGCGTCGCCTCGCCCTTTTCTCGCACGCCGAACGTCGGCGGCCCACTCGCCGAAACCGTTTCCACGCCGCGCGTCCCCACGACGAGGCGTGAGCGAACTACTGGGAGTGCCGGGGAGCGTTCCGGTCGGCGCCCTGTTCGTCGTCGTCGGCTACCTCGTCCGGTATCGTGGGCGAACGGAACTGTTGAAGGGGAACAGAACGGGAGACGGCCGCACGGCGGGGGCGTTCTTCCTCGTCGCCGGCGTCGGCCTGCTCGGCTACGGCGTCACGCGACTGGTCGGCCTCGTTCCCTGAGGCGGCGAACGGCCGCAGTTTGGGGCGACGGCACCTACGGATTCTTCTCCGTCCCCGGCGTACGCCGCGTCCGTGAGTCGAACCGAACTCGCGGCGGGCGGCGTACTGAGACCGCCGTCCGACGCGGCGGCGACGTCGCCGGCGGCGCTCGGAACGCTCCTCGCCGCCAACCTCGTCCCCCTCGTGGGCGTCCTCGCCCTCGGCTGGAACGTGTTCGACGTGCTGGCCGTCTACTGGGTGGAGAGCGGCGTCGTCGGCGTCCTGAACGTGCCGAAGGTGCTGCTCGCCAGCGGGCGGTACGAGGGCGACGCGACGTTCAGCATCGACGGGTCGCCCATCGACGTGTCGGGACCGGACGACGCGGACCCGGACGCCGGGCCGCGCGTCCACCCGTCGAACGTCTTCCCCGCGGCGTTCTTCTGTCTGCACTACGGCGTCTTCTGGGTCGTCCACGGCGCGTTCGTCCTGTTCGGCCTCCCCGCCTTCGCCGGGGTGCCCGTCGGCATCGCGTCGCGGGCGTCGCCCTCGCGGGCGTCGCGATGGTCCTCAGCCACGGCGGGTCGTTCGCGTGGAACTACGTCGGCCGCGAGGAGTTCCGGACCGCCTCGCCGGGCGGACAGATGGCCGGCCCGTACCGGCGCGTGTTCGTCCTCCACCTCACCATCGTCCTCGGCGCGTTCCTCGTCACCGCCCTCGGCGGGGCGGCGGTGCTGGTCGTCCTGCTGGTCGTGCTGAAGACGGGGCTGGACGCGGCGGCGCACGTGCGGGAACACCGGCGGGCGCGCCGTCGGACGGCCGGGGAGACGAGCGGGGCGACCTGACCGTCGGGTCGGAGTGACTGCCGACTAGGGCCGACCGCCGCCTCAGAGGTCGAACTGCTCGGCGGCCGTCTCCATGTCCTTGTCCCCCCGACCGCTGAGGTTCACGAGGATGGTGTCGTGGTCGCCGGCCTCGGCCAACTGGACGGCGCGGGCCACGGCGTGGCTCGACTCCAGCGCCGGGATGATGCCCTCCGTCTCGCTGAGTTCCCGGAAGGCCGCGAGCGCCTCGTCGTCGGTGACGCCGGCGTAGTCGGCGCGCCCGACGGCGCGGTACATGGCGTGCTCCGGGCCGACGCCCGGGTAGTCGAGGCCGGCGGAGACGGAGTGAACCTCGACGTCGTCGTCGATGACGCGCGTCTTCATCCCGTGGATGACGTCGTCGGTGCCGTACGCAAGCGGGGCGGCGTGGCGCTTGGCCTCGTCGCCCTCGCCGCCGCCCTCGGCGCCGTAGAAGTCGACGTCGTCGTCGCGGAAGGCGTGGAAGAGACCGATGGCGTTCGAGCCGCCCCCGACGCAGGCGACGGCGGCGTCCGGGAGGCCGCCCGTCCGCTCACGGAACTGCTCGCGGGCCTCGTCGCCGATGACCGACTGGAAGTCCCGGACCATCCGCGGGAACGGGTCGGGGCCGACGACGCTCCCGACGAGGTAGTGGGTGTCGTCGACGTTCGCGGCGAAGTCCTCCAAGGCGGCGTCCACCGCGTCGGCGAGGCCGGCGTCCCCCCGAGTGACCTCGTTCACGTCGGCCCCCATCAGCCGCATGCGGAAGACGTTCATCCGCTGCCGTTCGACGTCTTTCTTCCCCATGTAGATCTCCGTGTCGAGGCCGAGCAGAGCCCCGACCATCGCCGTCGCCGTCCCGTGCTGCCCGGCACCCGTCTCCGCGATGAGGCGGGTCTTGCCCGCCTTTTCGGCGAGGAGGGCCTGCCCCAGCGTGTTGTTTATCTTGTGCGCGCCCCCGTGGAGGAGGTCCTCGCGCTTGAGGTAGATGTCGGCCCCGTAGCGCTCGCTGAGGTTGCGCGCGTGGTACAGCGGCGTCGGCCGGCCGGCGAACGTCTCCAGCAGGTCGCGGAGGTCGGACTGGAACGCCTCCTCGTTCGCGACGTCGTCGTAGGCCTGCGCCAACCGGTCGAGCGGTTCTCTCAGCGGGTCGGGGACGTGTCGTCCGCCGTAGCCCTCGAAGTCTCCGTCTGACATGTTCACTCGACCATCGCCATCGACGGTCAAAATAGATTCCCCGCGTCAGAAGTCGCCGAGGCTCGACTGGCCGTCCGCGCCGTCGGCGAGTCCCGAGAGGTCCGCCGCCTTCGCGACGGCGTCGAAGAACGTGTCGCGCTGGCTCCGGTCGTACAGCGTCGCCGCCGGGTGGACGCAGACGAGGACGCGTTGGGACCGGCCGCCGAGGCGCACGTCCACCACGTCGCCCGCCTCCTTCGTCACGGCGACGGAGCGTTCCAGGAGGTGTTCGGAGGGCACCTTCCCGAGGGTGACGACGAGGTCCGGGGCGAGCAGTTCGAGTTCGCGTTCGAGGTAGCCCCGGCAGTTGCCCAGTTCGTCTTTCGTCGGGTCGCGGTTCTCCGGCGGCCGACAGCGCACGCAGTTGGTGATGCGCACGTCCGCCCGGGCCAGACCCACGTCGCGGAGGGCGTCGTCGAGGACGCTCCCCGACCGGCCGACGAACGGTTCGCCCCGTTCGTCCTCGTTCGCGCCCGGCGCTTCGCCGAGGAACACCAAGTCGGCGTCGTCGGGGCCGACGCCGTTGACTATCCGACTCCGGGACGCCACGAGGTCCGGACACCGTTCGCAGTCGCGGACGCAGAGGCCGTCCATCGCGTCGTCGCTCATACCGGAGAGGCGGGCCGATGTGACTTGTACGCGGCGGTCGGTGTCGTGCCGTCGCGACCCCTACGCGGCGGTCGGTATCGTGCCGTCACGATTCCTCCGCGCCGGTCGGTACCGTGCCGCCGCGATTCCTCCGCGCCGGTCGGTACCGTGCCGCCGCGATTCCTCCGCGCCGATCGGTCCCGACGCTCAACGGTC
>NZ_WPCD01000328.1:0-2108 GCF_009741955.1 Halogeometricum sp. CBA1124
GGTGCGCGACGGCGGACAGTACGCCTTGTTCACCTTCTCGCGCAGTTCCTCTTCGGTGTCCTCATCGAGATGGAGACGCCGCCGAGGAGGACATCTTGCAGACGCCCGTCGAGAGGTCGGCGATGAGGGGCGTGTGCAGGCACGTCGCGCGTCCGCGCCGATGCTCGGCAGGGTGTCCCGGGCGAGCATGTGGACCTTCCGTTGTTCCATCCCGCCGATGGCGAGGTCGACGTCGAGGTAGACGATGTCCAGCGCCTGCATCAGCGGGTAGACGGCCTGCGCGACGGTGACGGTGTCGCCGCTCTTTATCTCGGCCATCGCGCGTTCGGCCCGCGACAGCGACGTCTCCAGTTCGAGGGCGTGCAGGTCCAGCGCGTAGTCGTCGTCCAACTGGAACTCCGACCCGAGGACGAACTCCGTCTGGTCCTCCGCCAACCCGTAGGCGACGAACTGCTCCTGCATCCGCGTCGCCGTCTCGCGAATCTCCTCGAACGTCCCCTTCCCGTTGAGGTAGGCGTGGACGTCCGCGAGGAGGACGACTATCTCGAAGCCGGCCTCCTGTAACTCGATGAGTTTGTTGGCCGTCAGCATGTGGCCGATGTGGAGGACGCCGGAGGGTTCGTAGCCGACGTAGGCCCGCTTTCCGTCGGGGTCGTCGGCTAACGAACGTACCTCGTCCTCCGTGACCACCTCGGCGGCGTTCCGGGTGATCAGGTCGTACGCGTCCATACGTGTTCGTGTCCGGGGGGGAGGTTATGACTTCTGGAACTGTTCGGTTCGGGGGTGCGTCCCGCAACTGGCCGGTACTGACTCGGCCGACGAGTGGCGCCGTCCCGGCGTCTGGTATGCTCTGAATAGTTATCACTGTCGAGCCGGATACCCCGGTATGAATCGAGGGATCACTCGACGCCTCGCGGATACCGTGGGCTCTCGTGCGCTCGTCTGGCTCGGCGCGTCGGTCGTCGTCGTCTGTCTCCTCGTCGGAACGGTCGGCGTCCTCACCGGGACGTTCGGCGGACCGCCGGACTCCGAGCGTTCCGCGTTCGTCGCCCTGAACAACTCGGCGGACACGACGCGGACCTTCGAGGTCTGGCTGGGGCGAGACCCGATTACAGGTATCACGGTACACAGGAGCACCAACGGTGACTACACGACGAAAACCTTCCCCGGCGGTATCGGCACCAGCAACGTCAGCAGCTACCACGTCACTACCTCGATGTCGTTCCCGAAGAACGCGACACTCTACGGGCGGTACACCTTGGAACCGGGCGACGAAGTGGCGTTCAACGTCACCGAACCGTACCCCGAGACGGTGTTCGCTATCGTCGTCTACAATCGAGACCACGTCACCGTGTGGAAGACAGTTCGCTGTCCTTACCGACGGTGGGGAGTGATGGTCGAAGCCACCAACTACGGGGCTCCCGGAACGCACTACTGTTAGTAAACGTGTCCTCCCGTCGAGCGTTTCTCGCGGTAGGCTCGCTCGTGTTCACCGGTGGCTGCGTCTCGAACGTATTCGATACCGGCCACTCGGACGACGACTTCTGTCAGTACGATGTCCGAGCCGTGTCCTTCGACCCCGCAACGGAGCTCCCGCCCGACTACAGTCGGTTCCAACGGGCGCTCGCTCACAGGTCGATTCGTCGTGGGTGGGCGACGGCAATCTACGGTCCACGGCCGCTGAAAGAGGACTCGTACGTCGTCCTCGACGGCGCGTATTACCGGGTCGTCCTCGAGGAGAGCCACGTCGAGGAGTTCCCGGCGCTCGTACTGACCGTCGAGTGGACTGCGGGACAGACGGCACCGGCGAACGCGACCGTCCTCCGGTTCGGGGAGTTACCTCCCGCCGACCGGATGGGTCTCCGCACGGCCGTCTACGGTGGCGTCTACCGAGCGCAGGTCCATCCGGTCCAGCGACTCGTTCACTCCGAGACGCCCGTGCCGTTCCCCGACGGCACGGACGAGTCTGTCTTGGCGTCGTGTGACTCCTGTTGGATTCGGTGGGACGACCGAGTGTACCGACTCGCCAGCCACCGGGAGACGACGGTGAACCAGTCCGTCTATCGGTACGGTTCGACCCGAGCCGCGCCGAACGCCGCGGCGTTCGG
>NZ_WPCD01000331.1:0-2081 GCF_009741955.1 Halogeometricum sp. CBA1124
TGCGAAACGGACCCGTGTTCGTCCGACGTGCGACACACTCACCCTTCCCGGCGTTGGCCCAACGAATTCGAGCTACTTCGATAGATAGTTAACAATGGTGAGGAACTTCGTATAAAATACCAGTAGTAGTACGCGCGAGAACCTAAGGAAGTCACCAGATGGTACCGGACCAAACCGAGATGGAAAGACGGACCACCGCAACGAACGTGGAATCGGAACCGGAAGTCGACAAGTTCTACCTCCCCCGCGACGACGCTCCCCGACGGACGTCGGGCGCCTCGAAGCGGTTCTCACCGACCTCTTCGGCGGTCACGGCCGCGTGCTGATTCCGCGGACGTACAACCGGTAGTCTCTCGGTCGAACGACCCACTGGTCGCGTTCTCTACTCGCTTCTGGTCTTCTCCGTCGGAAGTCGCCGTTCGACCCGTTACGGGCGTACGGGTGTAATATAGATGCAGCTTTTACTGATAGGAACGAATATAATTCTCTCACTCGGGAACGACCGGTCGCCGCCGTCGGGTCGCGTCCGTGGAGGGAATCAGCCGCGCGTGTGGTCGACGACAGTCGCAGTCTCGTCTAGCGTCAGTTCGAGTTCGTCGCCGTCGAGTCGCACGACGAGTCGAAGGCGAAGCGGGTCTTCGGAGGCGACGGTGGCCTCGGGGTCCAGAAGCGACGTGAGTTCCCAGACGTACGACCGACGCAGGTCGATGCCGTGGTCGTACAGGAACGAGGTGACCGCCGGGTGGTCCATGACGACTCCGCCGACGTTCAGGTGCGTCCGGTCGCCGCACGCCCGGCAGTCGAACCGCACGTCCAGCGAGGGGCGGAACGTGACCGACTCCGACGACGACAGCGCCGTGAGCGAGGAGTCGACCCGACCCTGACAGAGCTTGCAGAACCCGCGGCTGAGTTGGTTCGTGAGCGTCAGGAGGTGCCTGCTGAACACCGCCGGAAGGTTCTCGGGGTCGAGACCCGAGACGGTGTTCGGCGGAATCGGCATGCGAGTGACGAGGTCCTCGCAGTCGTCGCAGTCGACGGTGACGTCGCCGCCCTCGTACCGGGCCGAGAGGTGTCCGCCGCAGAACATGCACTCGCCCGCGGGGACGTCGTCCACCGTAATCTCGTCCGCCTCTGTGAACCGGCCCGACACGGCCGCGCCGACCACGTGTTGGCCCGCGTGCGTGAGCGCGTACCCGTCCTCGGACCGTTCGACGAACGCCGGAACGAGCACGTTCAGGTGGTAGTTGAACTTCCCCGAGTCGCGGACGTCGACGAGCGACTGGAGGTCGGTGAACGAGAGCGGTTCCTCCTGCTGTTCCCAGAGCGTCCGGATTATCTCTATCCGCAACTCGTTCGCGAGGAGGCCGAAGACGGCGTCGAGTTCGGCCGCGGGCAGGCGTTCGACCGTCACGACCGCAGGTGTCTGTCGACCGTCATGAGTATTTCTGTCCACGCCCGCCGGCAACGAGGTTCGGACGCTTTCTAGTAGGATTCCTTACAGAAACTTTTCTCTGAGAACGCTTACGTTGCAGTCGGCCGACGGGTCTCGTATGTCGGACGTCCCCGACGAC
The DNA here is from genome assembly GCF_009741955.1 of Halogeometricum sp. CBA1124. Lineage (NCBI taxonomy): Archaea > Methanobacteriati > Methanobacteriota > Halobacteria > Halobacteriales > Haloferacaceae > Halogeometricum > Halogeometricum sp. CBA1124. The sequence goes on from NZ_WPCD01000331.1 coordinate 1,572, forward strand.
GGACCCTCCTCCAGCGACCGGTCGAAACGCGAGACGAACGACGAGGCGACGGACGGCGGGGTGAGCGACGGCGAGGCGACGGGCGACGAAGCCGCGACTGGCGAGGCGCGACCGGACGGCAGCGGCATCGTCGCACCGGACGGCGAGACGCCGACGTGGCGCGAGCGCAAGGAGCGCTCCGTCGGCCTCTCCCGCCTCACGTACGAGTACTTCGAGCGCTCCCGGCGCGAAGACCAGGACCTGCGGCAGGAGTCCGACTACGTCGAACGCGACGTACTCGCGTTCCCGACGTGGCCACACGAGATAATCCGGAACCTCGCCATCACGAGCTTCTTCGTGGGGATGATCCTGTTCCTCGCGGCGACGCTCCCGCCGCACATCGGCCCGCCCGCGAACGGCAGCGTCACGCCCGCTATCATCCTCCCCGACTGGTACCTCTACTGGTCGTTCGGCCTGCTCAAGCTGGGTCCGCTGAACCCCGAACTGAGCATCCTCGGCGGAACCAAGCTG
>NZ_WPCD01000095.1:0-13073 GCF_009741955.1 Halogeometricum sp. CBA1124
CTCGGGTCGCCGCCGCCCGGCCTACCGGAACGAGGGGAGCACTTCCTTCTCGTAGAACTCGAAGAACGCCTCCTGGTCGTCGCCGATCTGGTGGAAGTAGACGTGGTCGTAGCCCGCGTCGAGACACTGCTGGATGCTGTCGACGTGCGCCTGCGGGTCCGTGTCGGTGAGTATGCTCCCCTCCCGAACGTCGTCCTCGGACACCAACTGGCTCGCCTGGTCGAAGTGCTTCGGCGTCGGCAGTTCCTGATTCAACTCCCCCGGCAGCGCCGACTGTCGCCAGTTCTCGTGGGCCGTCTCGACGGCCTCGTCTCGTCGTCGGCGACGCAGACGGACAACTGCGTTATCTTCGGGCCGTCGCCGTCGAACTCGGAGACGATGTCCTGCGGACCGACCGACCAGAAGCCGTCGCCGAGTTCGTCCGCCATCCGCGCGGACTCCGCCCCGAACGCCGAGACGACCAGCGACGGCGGTTCGTCCGGGAGGGTGAACAGACGGGCGTCTCGACGGTGTAGTGGGGGCCGCGGTGACTCACCTGTTCGCCGGTCCAGAGGCTCCGAATCACGTCGATTGCCTCCGCCAGCATCTCCTTTCGCACCGCGTACTCGGGCCAGCGCTCGCCGGTGACGTGTTCGTTCAACGCCTCGCCGGTGCCGACGCCGAAGTAGAACGCCCTGCCGTCCAGCATCGCCTTCGTCGTCGCCGCCGCCTGCGCGACGTTCACCGGGTGGATGCGCGTCGTCGGGCAGGTGACGCCGACGCCCACGTCCACCTCCTCGGTCGCTTCGGCGACGCCGCCGAGGGTGCTCCAGACGAACGGCGACTCGCCCTGTTCGGCCAGCCACGGGTGGAAGTGGTCGGAGACGGACAGGAAGTCGTAGCCCCTGTCCTCCGCTTCGACGGCGTTCTCCACCAGTTCGGTCGGACCGAACTCCTCGCTCGACAGCGTGTATCCGAACTCTGTCACACGCCCGATTTCAGGCGGCTGTTCGATAAAACGAACGGCAGTCCGGTGTCAGAAGAAGTCGTCCAGCCCGGACTGGCCGTCGTCGTCCTCGGCGTCCTCGGCCCTGTCGTCGGCGTCGGCGTTGCCGTCCAACACGTCGTCGGCGGCGTCGTCACGGTTCGCCGTGTCGTCGCCGTCGGTGTCCACGCCGTCGCCGCCGTCGGCGTCGGGTGCGGCCCCCTCGAACGCTCCGCCGGTGTGCGACTCCATCTCCGTCTCGCGCATCTCGCGGGCGTCCTCGACGATGGACTGCACCTTGTTCGTCGTCTCGCCGCTTCCGGTGACGTAGGAGACGGCCGCCTCGTCCAGGTCGTACCACGCGGCCATGGCGACGGTCAGGTCGCGGGGCTTGCAGTGGTGGGTCATCGTCGCGAGGAACGGGAGGACGTCACGGCGGGCCGTCCCCATCGAGAACCCGCCCGATTCGGCTATCTTCCGGACGATTTCGTCCCGCGTCGAGTCGCGCGTGGAGCGATACGGCGCGCCGCCGTACTGGGTCCACCCGCCGCGGGTTCGGTCCCGCGCCGCGGCGACGCCCGCGGCGACGTTGTCCGTCGCGTACCGCCAGTAGGAGTAGTCCTGCGTCGCCCTGACGCGGCCCAACCAGACGTCGGCGTTGGCGAGGAACTCGTAGGCGCGGGCGAGTTCGTCGTCGTCGTACACCAGCGACACCTTGTCCTCTATCCACTGCACCTGGTCGTCGGGCGTCTCGTCCACCGCGTACGCCGACTGCAGTGCCTCCTCCGCGGACTCCTCTTTCAGCACGGCGTCGATGAACGCGAACAGGCCGATGGCCCTGTCGCGCGTCCCCGTCACCACGTCCTCGACGGTGAGACGCTCCTTCCCGTCGGCGGCCGCCTGCAGGTCCTTCACGGCCGAGCGCAGGTCACCGCTGTTCGTCTCCGCGAGTCGGTCCAGGGCGTCGCTGTCGAACTCGATTCCCTCCTTGCGGAGGATGTCACGGAGGACGGGGACGATAGAGCGCGCGGAGACGTCGCGGAACTCGATGTCCTGCGTGGCGTTCCGCAGGCCGTTCGACATGTCGTAGTACTCGTTGGCGATGAGGACGATGGGCTGGTTCGCCTTCTTGACGAGGCGCGTTATCGCGCCCGCGCCGCCGCGGTCGTAGTTGCCGTGGATGTTGTCCGCCTCGTCCATGACGACCAACTGCCGACCCTCGCGCCGGCCGTCGGCGTCGCCCGCCGACGCGCCGGCCAGCGTCGTGTTCATCGCGGCGCGCCCGGCGAAGCGTTCGATGACGTCCGCCGTCCGCTGGTCGGAGGCGTTCAGTTCGACCGTCTCCCACCCCATGTCGTTGGCGAGGGCGTGCGCCGCCGACGTCTTGCCGACGCCCGGCGCGCCGTGGAGGACCACCGCCTCGCGGTGGTCGTCCCACGTCTTCCCCCACTCGGCGAGTGCGTCGCGGGCCTTGTTGTTCCCGCGGACCTCCGCCAGCGTCGAAGGCCGGTACTTCTCCGTCCAGTCTGCCATTGTGTGAGGGTGGTCGGACGGGCGTTTAGTGGTTGCGAATAGTCCACCGGGAATCTCGTTCGAGGGACCCGTCTTTTCGTGCAATCCACTCGTGGCGTACGAGGAGTAAACGTATTACTCCGGAGTCTCGAACAGTACGGCATGGCGAGCGAGGACGAGTCGAACGTCGAGGGAGTGAATCTCTCGGAGATGCGAGCGTACCTCGCCGAGACGCCGGTCGTTTTCGCCGTTCTGTTCGGGTCGCACGCACGAGAAACCGCCACCGAATCATCCGATGTGGATGTCGCCCTCCGGTTCCCCGAGGAGATGACGGACCACGAACGGTTCGACGCTCGAAACCGCATCGACGCTGGGCTGCAGGAGTACGCCGACGGGTTCGTAGACGTGAGCGACGTCGACTCGCTTCCGACGCCGGTTGCGTACGCCGCACTTCGTGACGGAATCGTTCTCACCGGCGACGAGCGTGCGGTCGAGACGTACCGAGAACGAATCGGGCGAGAGTACGAGGCGACGGCGAACGAACGGGAGCGAGAGCGCCGTGAGTTCATCGACCGACTCGCCCGGGGCGACACGTAGATGGTCGACGGGGACGTCGTCGTGGACAAACTCCGTCACGTCAATCAGTACACTGACGACCTGAAGCGAATGCGAGGGATGTCGAAGGAGGAGTACCTCGCCGACATGGTGACTCAGCGGGCCGTCGAACGGACGTTCATGAATCTCATCCAGTCCTGTATCGACCTCGCCCAGCACATCCGTTCGGCCGAAGCACTCACCCCGAGTGGGACGTCGAAGAAGGAGATAGAAGCCCTCGGGAACGCCGGTATCCTCTCGGATGAGACGCAAGCGAAGATGGAGGAGGCCGTCGGGTTTCGGAACGTTCTCGCTCACCGATACGGCGATGTCAATCACGACGTCGTCTACGACGTGCTACACGAGGACCTCCGCTGGTTCGGGCGGTTTCAGACCGAAGTCGCTCGGTGGTTCAAGCAGCAGCGGTCGTAAGCGGTAGTCCTCGGTCAACAACGCCATTCCGGCTCTTCACACCCCGACCGAGGAGGAACAGACTGTGTGGTTCGTCCGTCGGATTCCGAGGAGGAGGACGGCCGGCCTTACACACGAACTACACACGATTAGACCGACTGCTCCGTCCAGTCTGCCATTGTAGAAGGGTCGTCCGAGGTGCGTTTAGTGGTTGCGGAGCGTCACCGGCGCGTCGCCACCGGCGACTCAGTCGGCGGCCGACGAACGGTTTCCGCCGCTTCCGTCCATCTCGGCGGGGTTGCCCATCCCCTCCTTGACGCCGGCGACGATGAGCACGGCGTTGACGGGGTAGGCGGCGACGAACCCGATGGTCAAAGAGAAGAACAGCGCCGTCCAGAACAGCGGCGCGGTCCACTTCGCCCCGCCGGCGAGGAGGAGGTCGGTGCCGATGGCGGCTATCTCCATGATGGTGATACTGGGCGTCTCACTCCACAGTGCGTCCTTCACGGCCTCGCCGAACCCGACGCCCTCCTGCATCAGCGGCCCGATGGTGAACGCGAACCCGAACAGGAACGCCATCGTGAACGTCGCCACGGTCACCCAGAACAGGGAGAAACTGAGGATGATGGTCGACGCGGTGATGCCGATGACTTCGCCTATCCCACAGCCCGAGTAGCAGTGTGAGGTCGAACGGAACCCTCGCTTCCAGAGCGAGTCGCTGTCGAGTTGCGTCCGCCCCGAGTACCAGTACACCGCCAGCCCGACCGGACCGGAGTAGGCGACGACGAGCGACCAGACGAACTTCATCATCGAGGGGAGGTTCTGGTTTCGCTCGCGGACGTCCCACCAGAGGACGCCGAGCGAGACGACGTTGAGGGTGACCCAGACGGCCAGCGTCACCCAACTGGCGAGGAGCGGCTTGAGCAACTCGCGTGCGGGAGCCAGCGCGTGTTCTACCTGTTTCCCCAGGTGTACCGCCCACTCGGGGACGGGCGAACTGGCGAGCGTAACGACGACCGGGTCTGACATCGTCTGTACTCACGGGTGGCGCGTTTTTTCGCTTTCTGGCTTACAAACTGAGCCTCGGGTTCACCCCCGGATTCCGTGAGTCGGGCGCGAAGGCCGCGGACACGCGTCGCGGCGCGCCTCGGTCACGGGCGCGTCCGGCGCCGCCGCTCCCCCAGAACTTTCGAAAGGACGCTCGCTTCGGGCGCTCAGTTTACGTTCCCAAGAGCGACGGCGAGCGGGTTCCGGGCTCGCTCGCTCACTCCTCGACCACGTCCGGTGACCCGCGGACGGCGGCGCGTTGCGTCGGGACGAGGTCCAGCGTCTCGTCCACGTCGCCGAGGACGAGCATCGCGTAGTAGCGCAGGTACGCCTGCACGGGCACCTGCACGAGTGCGGCGACGGCGAGGACGGCGAGACCGAACAGGAGGCCGGCGAGGACGAACACCGCGATGCCGACCGGTTCGGCGACGAACTCGACGAGACCGATACCGAGGGCGAACAGGAGGCCGAACGGGACGAGGAGGACGACGACGAAGACGACGGTGACGATTGCGACGAGGATGCCGCCGACTATCGAGAGGAAGAAGCTCGCGACGGCGTAGGCGAGATACTGGACCCAGTGGCGAGTTATCGTCGCCCAGAGGCGCCGCCACCCGGCGAGGACGCCGCAGTCGTCCAGAATCATGATGGGGACGACGAAGACGGTGGTGAAGCCGTTGACGAGGCCGGCGACGACGGCGAGGACGACGAACAGGGGCAGGAGGACGACCAGGAGGACGGCGAGCGAGACGCCGCCCGTGAACGGTTCGAACCCCGCTGCGGCGAGGAGGAACGGCGCCGCGAACAGGGCGACGGTGCCGAACACGAAGAAGCCGACGAGCAAGCGGAACCCGAACAGGCGAACGCCCTGTTTCCACCGTCGGCCCCAGTACCGCCGGACCGTCACCGACTCGTTTCGGAGCGACTCGACGAAGACGAACTCCATGACCGAACCGACGAGGGCGAAGGCGAGTCCGAGGAGCACGAAGAAGCCGACGACGCCCGCGACGAGGAGCCACGCGTTCGGCCCGAACACGTCCCCGGGCGGGACCCCCGGCGCGGGGCCGCCGGTGCCGCCGTCCCCGCCGAACGTGTACTGAAAGGAGTTGACGTTCGCGCCGGGGCCGCCGATGAACAGCGCCACGAGAGCGAGTTTCACCCACGCCGTGCGGTCCAGAGAGCCGAGGAACGTTCGCGTCACGTCCAGTGCGTCGTCGACGTCGTCGAGTGCGTGAAGAGCCATACGCCCCGTACGCTCCCCTCCTATGATAATGTATTGACAACAATGGTCGCGGTGAGAATCGTCGGTAGCGTCAGTGTCGTCCGCACGAGAGCGGTACCGGGAGCGGGGCCCGGCGTTCGCACGCACCGAGAGCGACGCCGCGCCCGACGAGGCGTTCCGCCCCGTGCCGTCGGTCGCCCCGCTCCCCGAGAAAACGATAAGCGGAGCGTCATTTTAAGTCGCCGCCGAGCGTAGATTCTCTCATGTCCGACCAGTCCGTCGCCATGAGCCACGAAGAGACAGTCGAGTTCCTCGGGACGGGCGGCACCGGCGTCGTCGCGTTCGCCAAGGACGACGACTCCTACGCGATTCCCGTCTCCTACGGCTTCGACGCGGAGCAGGAGAGCATCTACCTCCGACTCGCGTTCGACTCGGAGTCGGAGAAACGTGAGTACGTCGACGCGCCCGGTGCCGTCTCCGTCGTCGTCCACGAACAGACCGACGAGGGGTGGAAGTCCGTCGTCGCCCGCGGCCGCCTCACCGAGGTGACGGAGGCGGCCCTCGACTCCACCGTCGTCGAGGCGATGCGGACGATGGACATTCCGTTCGTCACTATCTACGACGAACCGACCACGGAGTTGGAGTTCGAGATGTACCGCCTCGTTCCCGACGAACTCACCGGTCGGCGGGAGAAGACGATGCGTGGTGTCGAGTGACACGGCCGGGGTAGCTTCTTTTCGCCGGACTGCGTCCGCACGGTCGTGTTCCCCGTCGAGATACGCACCGACCGCCTCCGCCTCAGGCGCGCGACGCGGGAGGAGGTCCCGTCGGTCGAACTGTACGAACACGGCCGAGAGGGCGCCGCGAGCATCGAAGACGTGACTCGTTACGTCACGCGGAACCCCTACCGGTCGCCGAAGGAGGCCGACGAGTTCCTCGCCCGGGTCGAAGCGCGGTGGGAGGCCGGCGAGAGCGCCGTCTACGCCGTCTACCCGCGCGACGGCGAGGACGGCGCGGGCGCGTTCGCCGGGACGGCGGGCCTGCACTTCGAGTGGGGCCGCGACACCGCCGCGTTCGGCATCTGGCTCAGGAAGCCGTTCCGGGGTCGCGGCTACGTCAGCGAACGCGCGCGGGCGTCTTCGAAGTCGCCTTCGACGAACTCGACGTGTCGCTGTGCGCGGCCGAGGCGATTCCGGCCGACGAACGCGCCGTCCGCGCCATCGCGGACTACGTCGAGGCGGCGGGCGGCAGTCGGGACGGCGAGTTTCGCCACCGCGTCGAACGCGACGGTGACCCCGAGTCGACCGTCCGGTTCTCCGTCACGCAGGCGGAGTGGCGCGACGCGGTGGACGAACGGACGGCGACGCTCCGGTGGGAGGACGGCGATGGCGACGAGTGACCTGTTCCCCGCCGTCGTCGAGACGGACCGACTCAGGCTCGAACGCGCCGGTCGCGACACCGTCGGCGTGCGGGAACTCTACCGCGTCGCCTCCGGCGAGGACGCCGCGGAGACGTTCGAACACGTCCCGTTCTCGCCGCACGAGACGCCGAAGGAGACGTTCGACTTCCTCCGCGGGTGCGAGGAGCGGTGGGCGGAGGCCGAGAGCGCGGAGTACGCGATTCGGCTCCCGGACACCGGCGAGTTCGTCGGCGTCGGCGCACTCGAGTTCGACTGGGACCGCGACGTGGCCGAACCCGGTATCTGGCTCCGGAAGCCGTTCTGGGGGCGGGGCTACTCCGTCGAACGCGCCCGCGCCCTGCTGACCCTCGCGTTCGACCGCCTCGACGTCGGCCTCGTCGCCGTCGGCGTCGCCGCCGGCAACGAGAAATCTCGCCGCGCCGTCGAGAAGTACGTCGCGGACGCGGGCGGCCGGTTCGAGGGCGTGGTCCGCCGCGGCCTCCCCTTCACCGACGGCGACGTGCGCGACGAGGCGCGCTACACCGTCTCGCAGGCCGAGTGGCGCGACGCGTGCGGTGCGGACGACTCGGTGACGTTCGTCGAGACGCTCCCCTGAGCGTCGCGTTCTCCGTGCGCCGCCCTCGTACGCCGGCCACGAAGTATATACGAAGCGGTGAGAGTCGTCTCGACAGTAATGTCTCCCAGCAGCGTTCGGTCGCCGCGAACAGCGGTCGCCGGCCTCGGAAGCGGCCTCGGAGCCGGCGTCCTCGGCTACCTCCTCGTCTACCTCGCGACGGCGGGGACGATACGGAACTCCGCCGCGTTCGGTTTCCTCGAAGCGTTCGGGAGCGAACTCTCGGTGTGGCAGGTCGTCGGCTGGTCGTTCCTGAACGTCCACGGCGTGAAGACGCTCGTCCCGGGCCTGTTCGGGTCCACGTCGAGCGTCGACCTCGTCGGGACGACGGAGGCGTTCTCCCCGCTCCTGTACGCCGTGCCGGTCGTCTGCCTCCTCGCCGGGGGTGCGGCGGCCGCGACGCTCTCGCGGGCGTCGTCGCCGGCGGACGGCGCGCTCTCGGGGGCGATGGTCGCGTTCGGCTACTTCGTCGTCGCCGTCGCCGGCCTGTTCGCCTTCACCGTCTCGTTCGGCGGGAACGTGGTCCGCCTCGACCCGGTGACGACGGTTCTCCTCGCGGGTCTGGTCGAACCCGTCGTCCTCGGCGGCGTCGGCGGTGCCGTCGCGGGCGCGGTTCGCGGCGGGTCGTAGTCAGAGTTCTCTGGCGACCATCTCGCCCCAGTGTTCGAAGCCGTACCGTTCGTAGACGCCTGCGCGCGGTCGTTCTCCAGGTCCACGTCGAGCACCATCCGGTCGAGCGGGAGCGTCTGCTCGCGGGCGCAGTCGAGGGCGGCCTCCATCAGGTCGTCCGCGACGCCCGTGCCGCGCGCGTCGGGCGCGACGAATATCTCGTTGAGGACGGCGGCGTCCCAGACGAACGCCAGCGACTCGGGCAGGACGAACGCGTAGCCGACGAGTCCGTCGGCCGTCGCCGCGACGGCGACGCACGTCTCGTCCTCGTCGACGCAGCGGTCGACCCACGCCAGCCACCGGGTCCGGTAGTCGTCGTCGAGTTTCTCCTCGTACGTCTCGCCCTTGTCCTCGCCGCCGGTGTTCGCCCCGATGCCGAGTTCGAAGCCGCGCTTCAGGGCCCACAGGTCGTCGGCGTCCTCCGGTTCGTACGGTCGTATCGTCGCGTCGGTCATCGTTCGTCCGTCGACGCCGTCGGCCATGAACGCCCCGATGCGAGGGCGGCCCGTCTCGTTCGGACCGGCTCACGCCTCGAACAGGTCCGCGAACCGGTCGCCGGCCAGTCGCACGCTCACCACGACGGCGGAGAGGAGGACGATGCCGAACCGGAAGCCGGTCATGGCGACGGGGAAGATGCGTTCGACGCGCGCCTCCTCGGGGGCCGGTTCGACGCCCCGCGTCGGCGCGGCGTCCAGCACCGTCCGGAACTGGAAGTTGTCCGTCGTTCGGGCCGGTTTCGGCTCCGGCGGCGAGAGGTCCACGAGCGTCTGGACCCAGCCCCGGTCCGTCGAGTAGAGCAGTCGGCCGTCGACCGTGTAGAACCGGTCGTGCAGGGGGTAGAAGGCGTTCACGCCGCCGACGAGGAGGTCCGGGACGATGCCCGCGGCGAGGAGGCAGAACGCCCCCACCCACGCCAGTTTCACGCCGCGCACGCCGAACCGCCGCCGGAGGGCCGACGCCGCGCCGCGACGCGCGTCCCAGAGGAGGAGAGCGAACAGGACGGCCGGCAGGACGAACGTGTGCCCCAGCGACCGGTGCGCGCCCGGCAGGAGGGGTTCCGCCAGCACGTCGAGGTCCGGAAGCGCGGTGAACGCGAACACGACGAGGAGGCTCCGCCGGTCGAACTCCGCGCCGAGGAGGGCGGCACCGATGAGTCCACCGAGTGCGAGGTGGACGACGGTCGACGGCATGGGGGAGAGTGACGCGCTCTCCCTCTTGAACGTTCGCCTCGGGTGACCGACTTCGGACCGTCGCCGACACATCGTCGTTCGTCGAACCCGATTTTCGATACCCTTTTGCGCCCGAGTCGCACACGTCGCACCGTATGCACCGGGACGGACGGGGCGCGGGTGACGCTCGATGAGCGAGGTTCCGCGCGACGAACTCGCACGACGTATCGCCGGTGAGATAACGCTGAGCGACGACGCGGGCGCGACCCTCCGCAAGTGGCGGACGGACTTCGACATCTCGCAGACGGCGCTGGCCGAGGAGTTGGACGTGTCGTCGTCGGTCATCTCCGACTACGAGAGCGGACGGCGCGAGAGCCCCGGCATCGGCGTCGTCCGCCGGATGGTCGAGGCCCTCCTCGACATCGACCAGTCGCGCGGCGGCAGTCGTATCCGGCAGTACGCTCGCGTCATCTCCGCGGGGTTCGAGAGCGACATCGTCCAAGACTTGCGGGAGTACGCCACGTCGGTCCCCCTCGAACGCCTGTACGAGGCGATGGACGCGACGGAACTCGTCCGCGGCGACCACGACCACGTGAGCGGGCACACCGTCATCAACAGCATCGAGGCCATCACGCGCCTGTCGTCCGAGGAGTTCTACCGCCTCTACGGGCAGTCCACGAGTCGCGCGCTCGTCTTCACGGGCGTCAGTCGCGGCGAGTCCCCCCTCGTGGCGATGCGCGTCGTCAACCCGACGCCGAACGCCGTCGTCCTCCACGGCCTGACGGAGGACGACCTGTGGGAACACGCCCCCGCCCTCGCCAGCATCGACGGCTTCTCGCTCGCCATCTCGAACCGCGACTTGGACGAGATGCTCGACGACCTGCGCGCGCTTCCCTGAGACGGCCACCGGATTCTTGTCCCCGACCACCGTGTGTGACCCCGTGTCACGCCGGGGCGCCGACGAACTGTTCGAACTGCTCGGAAACGAACTCGCGCGCGAGATACTCGTCCGCACGAGCGACGACTCGCGTTCGGCCAGCGAACTCGCGGGCCGGTGCGACGTGTCGAAGCCGACCGTCTACCGGCGGTTGGAGGAACTCGAACGGCACGAGTTGGTCGAGAAGGAGGCCCGTTACGACGCCGACGGCAACCACTACGCGGCGTACGCCTGCCGGGTCGAAGAGATGACGTTCGGCGTCGACGGCGACGGCGTCACGGTCGAACTCGACCGCTGTTCGCCCGTCGCCGACGACGGGTGACGGGGACGGCCGTCCCTACGTGGACTCCGTCCCTGCGGACGTCCCGAAACTCAGCTTCGTCTCCTCGACGACGTAGATGTACCCGACGGCGATGCGAGGTACACCAGCATGATGGGGACGTACCACTTCGGCGACATCGCTGGGTTCACGAACGCGGCCCAGTACGCCACCGCGAGGCTGCCGAGTCCGAACGCTGCCGCCTGCCAGTGCCGCGCGACGTCGCGGACGGCACTCTTGACGCGCGATTCGTCCGACTGCCCGTCGTCCGCCGTTGCCTCCGTGGCGGACGCGTCGACACGAGTGTCACCGGTCACGTGCCACCCGGATTAAGAATCGTGATGAATTTATGGTTGGCGGCCGCCCCGTCGCCGCGCCCACGCGGTCGCTGGCCGTTCTGCATCGACTCGCTTCGCCCGTCGGCGACGGCGTTCGGGCGGACTGAGTCCGCTACTCGACGTAGTCGTACCGGCGTTCGTTCATCCGACCCCAGCCCGTGAAGACGAACTCCGATTCGGGAGCGGTGAACTCCTCGACGTCCACCTCTTTGGCGTGGTTGTGGACGTCGTGGATGAGTTCGTACTCGTCGTACGTGATGTCCTGCCGCCGGTCGAGTTGCCCGTCCACGTCGATGGCCTCGACGTGTTCGGCCCACCCGTCGACGATGGTCTCGGCGTGAATCTCGGCCTGCGCGCCGGAACCGTACGACCCGACGAGCATCCGCTTGCCCGCCAACTCGTCGCCGCGTTCGAGGGCGTCACGCAGGGCGGACAGGCGAGCGATGTGGACCGACCCGGTGTACCAGTTGCCGACGTTCCGCGAGATGGAGAGCGTCGGTTCGATGGTGGTGGCGTACCACTCGCGGTACTGCTCGGTCTCCTTCAGGTCGTCCATGTAGGCGCGGATGGCCTCCTCGTAGTCGTCCCACGTGTCGTACTCGCTCTCGCGGGGTTGCATCCCGATTTCGTCGGCGAGTTCGTCCTCGACGTCGGTGTCGCGCGTCATGTGTCGGAAGCCGAGGACGGCCGCCTTCCGGACCATGCCGGGGAACGGCGTGTGGAACGGGATGTACTCGAAGTCGTCGGGGTGGGTGTCGCCCGCGACGGACTCGTAGTCCTCGAGGGCCTCGCGCATCCGCGCGAGGTACACCTGCACCGACCGCTTGCCGTCCACGCTGGGGAACTGCTGGTTCGGCTTCAGGAAGTCCGTCTCGTCGGCGCTCCCGTAGCCCTGTTCGGTCGAGAGTTCGACGATGGACGGGTTCTCCGTGATGAGCATGGCGACGGCGCCCGCGCCCTGCGTCGCCTCGCCGGGGTCACCGCGTTCGTACAGGGCGGTGTCCGTGGCGATGACGAGTGCGGCGCGGCCGCGGTGCCGACCCGCCTTGATCCAGTTGTACGCGTCGTCGATGCTCTGCGTCCCCGACAGGCAGGCGAACTTGCGTTCGCCCTTGTTCGCGTGGTGGAAGTCGCCGTCGTACACCTGTTCGAGACACCCCGCGATGTACGTCGAGACGGGTTTGGAGTTGTCGAACGCGGACTCCGTCGCCACGTCGATGCGGCCGATGTCGTCGGGCGCGAGGCCCTCGCGGTCCATCAGACGCTTCGCCGCGTTCGCTCCCATCGTGACGATGTCCTCGTAGACGTCCGGGAACGACGACGATGCCAGACCCAGCCCCTTCGTGTACTTCTCGGGGTCCTCACCCTTCTCCGGCGCGAAGGTGTTCGGCAGGTCGAGTCTGAGTTTCCCCGTCCAAATCTCGATGGCGTCGATGCCGACGGCTGTCATACGTCCCCTCTCCGAAGCCCGGCCATATGGGTTTGTCGATGAGGTGTTACGTCAGGTGTCGAAACGAACGCGGGCGGGCGACGCGCGACCCCCGCCGCAGCGTCACCGACTCAGAGCCACCCGAACAGCAGGCGGAGCAACCACTCCAGCCACCCCGGCCACCCGCCGGCGGGCGCGTCGTTCGGGTCGACGGGCGCGACGCTCACGTTCACGGCGTCGGTGTCGGTGGCCCCGTCGTCGTCGGTGACGGTGAGTCGGACGGTCACCTCCCGGTCACGGTCGGTGACGACGTCGGTGAGCCTGAGCGTCGGCCGGACGCTGTCGGCGTCGGTCAGTTCGAGGCCGCCGCCGAGTCCGTCGTCGTCGACGACTTCCCACTCGTACGTCAGGTCGTCGCCGTCGGGGTCG
>NZ_WPCD01000150.1:0-9040 GCF_009741955.1 Halogeometricum sp. CBA1124
CGTTCGCGGCGTTCTCCTTCATCGACCTCCTCAAGAACGTCTTCGTCGCGCCGCGTCCGCCCGGTGCCGGAACGGTGGCGCTCCCGACCTGGCTCCCGGCCGTCCTCGCCGGGGCGTTCCGGAGTATCACGACCGGCACGGGGTACGCGTTCCCGAGCGGACACGCCCTCGGGACGGCCGCCGTCTTCGCCGCGCTGGCCTACCGGCTGGAGGCCGGGTCGGGAGCCACCCGGTGGACGGTAGCTCTCGTCGGGGTACTGCTCGTGGCCGCGTCCCGAATCGTCCTCGGCGTGCACTTCTTCGTCGACATCGCCGTGGGTCTCCTCGCCGGCGCGAGCCTGTTCGCGGCCGCCGCCGCCGTCGGGAGCCGGGACCCGCTCCGGGTGTTCGCGCTCGGGTCGGTACTCGGCGTCCTGGCGGTCGTCGCGAGCGCCGTCTCCCCGGCCGGCGAAGTCTGGAAGGCCGGTCAGTGGCTCGGCGGGTCCGTCGGGGCGGGAATCGCCTGGTACGTCGTCCGGCCGTCCTCCCAACTCAGCCTCCGCGAGACGGTCGCCGCCGGCGTCCCCGTCGCCGTCCTCTGGGTCGGAGTCTACGTCACCTCGCCGCCGCTTCTCGTGACAGTCGTCGGCACCGCCGTCGCGGCGGGCGTCACGATAGCGGCACCGACGCTCGCCGGACGGGCGGTGGAGCCGAGCTAACGCCCCGGTTCCGGGGTCGAGGCGCTCGGGTCCGTCGCACAGACCGTCGCCTCGCCCGAGACGGGCGGCCTACGAGTCGGCGCGCGCCGCCTCGACGACTTCGGCGACCATCGTCCACCCGTCCTCGTCGGCTCCCTTCCGGCCGAGGAGGACGGACTCGTTGTCCGCCGAGGTGACGAGACGGTACTCGGCGTCGTCGTCCACCCGTTCGCCCTCCGCCTGAAACTCCTGCTGGAAGAACTCGGTGCTGTGCATGCGGTAGACGGCCGACGACCCGTCGTCCAACGTGAGGCGCACGGGGTTCGGCGAGACGTTGTGGATGCGCTTCGCGACGTCGTTGAGGTCTGCCATGCGCGGACGGAGGCGCCGTCGGCCCAAAAGTCCGACTCCGAGGACGACGCGGCGGCGAGTGACTCGACTACAGTTCGCGTCCGGGGTGTGGAACGCGCCCTCGTCCACCTCGGCGTCGTACTCCTCGACGGCCGTGAGGACGATTTCGAGCAGGGCCTCGGGACTCCACCGCGCGGTGTTGACGCGGAGGTCGTAGAACGACTGGTCGGAGACGTCGATGCCGTAGTACGACTCGTACCGGCCCGCCTCGCTCACCTCGCGGACGCGCATCTCGGCCCCCATCTCCTCGCGGTCGGCCGTCCGTTCGACGCGGACCTCCTCGGGCGCGTCGAGCCAGATTCGCAGGTCCGCCCGGTTGCCCGCCAGCCACCCGGCGAGGCGCGACTCGAGGACGAACGCCTTGTTCGCCGTCCCCCACTGCTCGGCGATGGTGCGGAGGCGACGGTCCAGCGCCCGGTCTATCTCGTCGGACTCGTCGGCCTTGGCGATGAGTTGCGAGAGCGACATCCCGCGCTCTTCGGCGAGTTCGCGGAAGATGTCGCCGCCGGAGACGTACCCGCAGTCGAGCGACCGCGAGAGGCCTTCGCACAGCGTCGTCGCCCCGCATCCCGGCGGGCCGGAGACGGTGATGAACAGGTTGCTATCGACGGACCGTCCCGCTGCGGCGTCTTCCTCCATCATTGACGTTCGGGTCGTCACCCTACGACCACAAAAAGCCGCTGACGAGCGTCTGCCGTGCTAGTGGGTCTGTCTCCCGCCGCCGCGACGACCGCTTCGCTCGAACGCGGCGGTCACTCGAACGTCGCCGCGGCCGACTCGCGGGAGAGTCCGGCGGTGAGAGCGAGGACGAGTTTCACCCGCGCCTTCGCCGTCGAGAGGTCGCCCGCGTAGGCGACGCCGTGGTCGCGGAGGGTGACGCCGCCGCCCGCGGTGCCGTACACCGCCTCGGTCGGGCCGGCGTGGCATCGCGAGGAGACGACGACGGGAACCGAATCGAGAGCGTCGGCGACGGCGTCTCCGAGCGGACCGGTCGCGTTGCCGAGTCCCGTCCCCTCGACGACGACGCCGTCGGCGTCTGGGAGGAGGCGTTCGAGGGCGCTCCCGTCGACGCCCGTCCCCGAGTGCACGACGGGGACCACGGCGTAGTCACCTGCGTCCCGGTCCGGGTCGAGAGCCTCGGCCGGGAGCGACAGGTCGGACGCGGCCCGCCCGGGGTCCCGGTGGATGCGCGTCGTCGCGCGCGTGAACGTCGCCACCGGTCCCTTCCCGGGCGACTGGAACGTGTCCAGCGCGTTCGTGTGCGTCTTCACCGCGTCGCGGGCGGCGTGGAGTTCGTCGTCGAAGGCGACGTGGACGCCCGGCGCGAATCGGTCGTCGACGGCCGCCCGGACGGCAGTCAAGAGGTTCGCCGGGGCGTCGGACCCCGGTTCGTCGAAGCGCCGTTGCGACCCGGTGACGACCACGGGAACCGACACGTCGCAGGCGACGTCGAGCGCGTACGCCGTGTCGGCGAGCGTGTCCGTCCCCTGCGTGACGACGACGCCGTCCGCACCGTCGGCCGCGGCGGTTCGAACCGCGTCCGCGGCCGCGGCGACGACGCCGAAGTCCATGTCGAACCCCGGTCGCGACCCGACGTCGGTGACGCGCAACGACGCGTGGTCCGCGACGGCCGGCACCGCCTCGACGAGTTCCTCGCCCGCCTTCGCGGGGGCCGCGCCGTCCTCGGCTGGTTCGCTCGCTATCGTTCCGCCGCACCCGACGACGTGTACCGTAGACATCGTTCGTCCCCGAGGACGCCGCCGCGTCGATTACGTCTTTCGCCACCGGCGCGCGTCGGTCCCACCCCCGATAGCGGCGCGTACGACCCCGTCACGTCGGATTATCGGGACGTTTTCTCCCCGTCACCGGGTGAAATGGAAGGGACTCGCGGCCCGCAGCCGGTTCGGTAGTCTGTGGGCGCGTTCGCCGCGCTCGACCGCGTCAGACGATCCTCTCATCTCCGACAGTATCCTCTAAAAGAACGTACCTTGTCACGAACAGTTTCACATCGAAACCGATTCTATAAGCTGAATAAACTATTTCGGGGCCTCTCGACTCGTTTAGAACAATCACTGTTCCGTTACTGTCTGATTTAAACGATTATGAACAGACGCCAACTCTCGGGCGGGTTAATGTGAGTGTCTGGCCTTCGGACAGGTGAGGTGTGCCCCAGGAAATGTCGAACTCGTCATCAACGGTCCCCCACGAACGCTTCGCCCGACTGCGCGAAGTGATAGCAACGACGCCGAACACCGTCCGCTTCGGACTGAAACTGGTCGCCTATCCGATTCAGTTCGTCGCGTTCTGGCTGGCCGTCGCTCTCCCCTTCCTCTACTTACCGCTCCTGCACGGCGGCCTCCGAGGCGGACAGGCGACGGTGTTCGGGTCGCTCCTCGCGGTCAACGTCGCCGCCTTGGTCATCGGGCACGGGCACAGCAGCGACGAGACCGAGAATCGGTAGCTTCGGCCCTCCCCCACCGCTTCGGCCTCCCCCACCGCTTCCCACCGCTTCGGTCCTCCCATGCTCTTTCGTTTTCTCTCGGCCCCGAACTGATCGCGTCCGCCGGTCGCACCGCTTCTCGCTCGGAGACGAATCGAGGCGTTTACCGCCCGACCGCTGTTTGCCACAGCCATGACGCTCGATACGGTCTCGCTGGGTCGAACCGGGACGAAGGTGTCCGAGGTGGCCTTCGGGACGTGGCGGTTCGGCCGCGAAGACGACACGGGGGCCGTCGAGGTGGGTCCCGAGCGAGCACATCGATTGCTCGACGCTTACGCGGACGCCGGCGGGACGTTCATCGACACCGCCGACATGTACGGCGGCGGGCGGGCCGAGGAGTACGTCGGCGACTGGTTGGCCGACCGCGACCGGGAGGAGTTCGTCGTCGCCTCCAAGATATACTGGCCCACCCGCGAGGACCCGAACGGGAGCGGACTCAACCGCAAGCACCTCCGCCGGAGCATCGACGAGATGCTCGACCGACTCGGGACCGACTACGTGGACGTGCTCTACACCCACCGGTGGGACGACGACACGCCGGTGCGCGAGTTCATGCGGACCCTCGACGAGTTCGTGCGCGACGGCAGGGTGAACTACCTCGGGACGTCCACGTTCGAACCGAACGCGTGGAAGGTGGTGAAGGCCAACGAGATAGCCGACAGGCGGGGGTACGAACCGTTCACGCTGGCGCAACCGCGCTACAACGTCGTCAACCGCGAGATAGAGGGTAACTACCTCGAGATGTGCGCCGACTACGACATCGGCGTCGTCCCGTGGTCGCCGCTCGCGGGGGGGTTCCTCACGGGCAAGTACAGTCGCGGCGAGGAACCGCCCGCGGACTCGCGGGCCGCCTCCGACCAGCAGTTCGTCGACTCCTACCTCACGGCGGAGAACTTCGACGCCCTCGAAGCCGTCGAGTCCGTCGCCGCGGACGTCGACGCCTCGCCGGGGCAGGTCGCACTCGCGTGGTTGCTCCACCACGACCAGGTGACGGCCCCCATCGTCGGCGCGCGGACGGTGTCCCAACTGCGGGAGGACCTCGCCGCGGCGGAGGTGTCGCTGACGGCCGACCAGTTCGAACGCCTCCTCGAAGCGAAGGCGGAGTAGAACCGTCAGACGTACCGGGCGCGGCGTCGTACCGACGGGTATGACCGACGCGAACGCCGCCGCGGACGTCGACCCGGACGCCTACGCCGAGGAACTGCAACGGAAACGCGAGGAGAAGGACGACTTCTTCGCCTCGCACCCGCAGTCCCCGATTCCGCCCGAGCAACGCGACTCGTTCTCCGGACTGGACTACTTCGACCCGAACCCCGCGCCCGCGTCGCCGCCACCGTGCGGGTCCACGACGACCCCGAACCGGTGACGATGGAGACGACGGCGGGCAACGAGGTGCGCTACCTCCGACTCGTCACGTTCGCCTTCGAACTCCGCGGGGAGTCCGTCGAACTCCACGGCTACCAGCAGGAACGCGAGGACGACGACGCCATCTTCGTCCCGTTCCGGGACAAGACGACGGGCCAGCAGTCCTACCGGAACGGCCGCTACCTCGAACTCCATCCCGAAGACGGGCTGACGGACGGCGAGTCCGTCGTCTTGGACTTCAACCTCGCGTACACGCCGTTCTGCGCCTACAGCGACACCTTCGCCTGTCCACTCCCCCCGGAGGAGAACTGGCTGGAGGTGGCCGTCGCCGCCGGCGAGCGCGATTGGTCGCCTGCTAACGAGTGACATAATCGCACGACGAAAGCGCAATACACATATTCGACGCCTGCCCAGCGTCAGGCATGGGACTGCTCAGCAGCAAGAAAGCGCTCGTCGGTCTGGTTCTGATGGTCGTCGGAACGCTCGCGTTCCTCCCCAGCGTTATCCCCGGCGTCGCGGGTGTCTCGGTGTACGCACTGGCCGTGGCCGCTCTCGTCCTCACGGTGGGGACGTGGCTCGTCGGAACGTCCGGCGGCGGTCGACCGGTCTAGACGGCGCTTCGGTCGGTTTTTCGGGTCCGAAGATACGATTCCGAGCGGTGGCTCCGGCGTTCGCGCCGTCGAGGAGTAGCCGTCGCTCGCCGCGTGGCGTCGATAAGAAAGGGAAGTTACCGGTTAGTTGTTCGGCGCCGTCCACTCGGACAGCGTCGCGGAGTTCTCGTTGTTCTCGGAGTTCCAGACGACGCGGAACGTCTCGCCGTTGAGGTCGTTGCCACCTGCATAGAGGGTATCACCAGCACCGACTACGGTGCTGTCAGAGAAGCCGCTATTGGCTTCGGTGAATGCCTCCTTCGTACTTGTATCGGAATTATCTATCTCGTCTCGGTTACTGTCTATGTCCACTGCCTTGCTCACAGCGAGACTGAGACGACCTGCTTCTATCGTATCTCCCGTTTCGTGGGTAATCGTGACGTTATCGTTTGGCGACCCCTCGTCAAAGTCGAAACCGAAGCTAGCTTGGGGCGTCGTCTGTGAGACGCTTCCCCCGAGGTTGAGCACGAACGTGCCGATGACGGCGGCGAGGATGACCGTGATGGCCACCATCAGGATGACGCCGATGACCGGCGACACCGCGGAGTCGTCCGTGAATAGTTGTTTGATCTTCATGTTACGGTGCCGTACTTTCACTCAGCGTCGCGGAGTTCTCGCCGCTTTCACTCACCCACGTCACTCGATACGTAGCGCCCGAGGTGTAGGCAGTCGTCACGTTCTCAGAGTCTCCCGCACTGATTGAGTTACCCGACCACGTTTGGGTGTAACCATCACCAGTAACGTTGACTGTCGCGGACGTGAGGTCAATGGTATCGCCCGTTTCGTGGGTAACTAAGAACGATTGACCATCAGATGCATAATCGAATCCGAAACTGGCCTGCGGCGTAGTCTGTGAGACGCTTCCCCCGAGGTTGAGCACGAACGTGCCGATGACGGCGGCGAGGATGACCGTGATGGCCACCATCAGGATGACGCCGATGACCGGCGACACCGCGGAGTCGTCCGTGAACAGCTGTTTGAGCTTCATGGTTGGTTTGTCGGACACACTCCGACGACAGAAGAGTCGGCGGTTCGCTTCCCCCTCGGTGACCCCACCGGAGTCGGTGGGCCACCGTCCCATCCCCTGTCGTGGCGTGTCTATTCGCCCCGATACGCTACTCCAACTTAAATCTAAAGGTCAAGTTAACCGAACAGTCATATACGAGTTCATCCGTTAATCACCCCTTTAAGGCCAGTTTAAATGGGGGTAGTCACCCCCTGTTCGGGAGTTTCGAGCGGATAGACAAAAACTATCGAACAGTCGGGCCGTTTCCGGCCGGCCGCCCGAGCGCCGACGGGGCCGATGCTCCGATCGATTTGGTCGGCGTCCCTGCCCCGACGCGCCACTCGGCCCGTCGTCGGTCAGGTCGCCGTTGTTCAGTGGCTCTCGTCGAGGCGCGGTGCCGCAGTCGCTCGTCGTGAATTGTTGTTCGTGCCCGCGCACGCGAGAGCCGCACCGCTCACTCGGGACGAGCAACCGCCTCTCGCCACTGCATCGAGGACGGCCACGGCTCTCGGCGGGGGAGTACCGAGCAGAATCGTGCGGGGAGCGGGCGACCGTGGGACCAACGAAAGCCGCGCGGACACGGAGGGCGCGCGGCGTGCGTACGGAACCGCGAAGTGCGGTCCGCCCTACCCAAGGCGGCGGTACGCACCGTCACCTAACTCGTCAGCCCAAAAAAGGTTTTCTGTTGATAATTCCTATATCGGCGACTAACAGGGAGTTTAACTCGTGGCCGTCGTGTTAGTACAGAAAGTATTTACGTGACACGTTCGTCGGACCGTACGTACCCCTGCCCATGGTGACATCCGTGAGTAACTCCATCCAAGTCCGTGCGATCGGGCGCTCTGTGGGATACAGAGGGTGGACGAAAGCCGGTGTTGCCGTCTGCAACAACTCCAAAAATCCATGACAAGCAACACGAAGCAACTCCGCGCGGTATTCCTCGCGGCGCTGATGGTCATGTCGGTCTTCGCCGGCACCGTCGCGTTCGCTGGAAGCGCTGCTGCGGTTACTGGTGCCTCTGTGGACTTCTTCAATCCAGACAATCTGGACGAAGGAACCACGGAGACACACAACCTGAACGTATCGTTCACTGGATATGCTGACGACACCGGCGACGACTACGTCAACGTCACCCTCCCCGCAGGGACGATTGACGACGCCACTGGCCTCACCGTCGAGACCCGAGATGGTGACGTGATCACCACGGTCTCCTCGGGCGACGTCAACGGTGACAGCCTGAACGTCTCGTTCGACGCGACGGGCGTGGCCCACAACGACACCATCTACCTCAACGGGTCGATGGACGTGGCTGCGCCGTCCAACGTCGACGGTGACGTCTCCGGTCCGATCAGCTTCACGCTCACGGACAGCGACGGCACGTCCGAGAGCGCTCAGCAGACCGTCACCATCAACGACGCCGACGCGTCGGGTGACACCGAGGCTCCCGAATACCTCGAATCGGTCCACTACGACGCTGACACCACCGACGACGAGACCGAAATCGAGTTCTCGTTCAGCGAGGAAGTCAACAACCTCGGTGACGCCAACCTCTACCTCGACGAGAAACCGCTCGGCACGGTGAGCGAGTTCACCGAGTCCGTCAGCAACGAGGGTGGCGGTCAGTACATCGCCACTGTCGACGGCTCTGACGTCAACACCGGCGAACTCGAGATTCTCCTCACGCCTAGCATCACCGACGCCGGCGGCAACGAACTCACCAACACCGGTAACAAGACCGTCGAGGTCGCACCCGTCACGGTGACGGGCGGTGAAGACGTGAACGCCTACCAGGGCTCGAAGGTCGCCGTCGTCGCTGACGGCACCGACACGGGTATCGAAGTCGAAGCCAGCGGCGAAGAGGACTTCGACTACTTCGTGTCCGGCAGTACCGGTACGAACAGCGAAGTGTTCGTCTTCGACACGGATGACCGTGACATCGGTCAGTACAACATCTCCATCGAGGGCGAAAGCGAAGCGACGGTCAACGTTCGTGACCTCGGTCTGGAAGTCGACATCGACGACCTGAACATCACGAACGACGACGAAATCGAAGGGACGGTCTCCGCGAACGCGGGTAACCGTCCGGTCACGCTCGAACTGCTCGACTCCGACGGCGACGTCGTCGACGAGCAGGGCAGCACCATCGCCGCTCGTCTGACGGGTCAGGCCGAGTACGAGTTCACGTACAACGCCTCCGACCTCGACCTCGACGACGGTAACTACACGGTGCTGGCGACGGACAACCAGTCCGGCGTCGAAGCGGAATCCTCCTCCATCGTCGTCACCGACGCTGGTGAGGGCCGCGCCGACATCGGCGGCTCCGGCATCATCACCGAACAGCGTGGTGACGTCGCGAACATCACCATCACGCTGCAGAACACCGACTACGCGACCCTGACGCTCGGGTCCGACGACGTCGGCTACCGCAGCA
>NZ_WPCD01000319.1:0-2300 GCF_009741955.1 Halogeometricum sp. CBA1124
GCGTCGGATGTCTTCTCGCTCATCGGCGGATGTTCGTACCGGACGGATATAACAGTTGTGTGTATATCGAGCAATAATAGCGCACCGCTCGGAACCCCTACTCGACGTAGAGGGAGTACATGATGATGGCGAACCCGATGAGCGTGAGCACGGAGTCCACGAGGACGCCGACGACGAGGTTCAGTTCGAGGATTACGTCGAGAGCGCCGGCGATCGTCGCGCCGAAGGTGATGATGCCGAACCCGAGCGTCAGCGCCCGGAGCGACGACTCGCCGGTCCGGCGGTACGCCTTGAAGCTGAAGTAGGTGATGAGACCCCCGATGACGAGGATGCCCGTCTGCACGACGATGAGGGCGGTGGCGAGGGCCGGGGCGGAGGCGAAGTGACTCACTGCGTCTCCCTCCGAACCGCGGACCAGATGTCCGCGAGTTGCTGTTCGGGCGTCGCTTCGGGGCGGACCACGTCCACGTCGAGGGTTCGGTCGTCGGTGAGTTCGATGCGCACCTCGTCGAACGTCACCTCGTACGTCGTCGTGTGATGTCCGTCCGAGCGAATCTCCGTGCCCTCGACGAGCAAGTCCGCGTCGGTCAGGAGGTCCAACTTGCGGTACGTCGTCGAGAGTGGGATGTCGCACTCGTCGGAGAGTTCACTTGCGGTCATGGGTTCTACCAGTGCTCTGATGATGGCTCGGGCGTCCGCGTCGTCCAGGGCGTCGAGGACGGAGAGGAGTTCGGGCGACTCCTCGGCGGACCGGTCACGTGCCATTGGACTCACTCCTCCGCGAGAGACAATAATCCCCGCGGAAACGTCGCGCCGTGTTCGTTCCCCGACGGCCCCTCGGTCGCCCGATTATGGCCAGTCTCTCGAACGCATCCGTTCTCACGGCCG
Source organism: Halogeometricum sp. CBA1124 (assembly GCF_009741955.1). Lineage (NCBI taxonomy): Archaea > Methanobacteriati > Methanobacteriota > Halobacteria > Halobacteriales > Haloferacaceae > Halogeometricum > Halogeometricum sp. CBA1124. The sequence goes on from NZ_WPCD01000319.1 coordinate 889, forward strand.
GTCACTCCTCGACGCGCGGGTCGAGAGCGGCGTAGGCGAGGTCCTGCAGGAAGTTGCCGACGACGCCCACGAGGACGAACAGCGCCGTCGCCCCGAGTACGAGTGGCACGTCGCGGTCCCGAATCGCGGCCAGACTCACCGTTCCGATGCCGGGGATGCCGAAGACGAACTCCAGCACGAAGACGTTCAACATCAGCACGCCGAGGAGGTCCGCGAACGTGAGCGTCAACAGGGGGACGGCGGCGTTCCGGACGACGTGGCGGGCGACGCGGGAGACGGGCGCGCCCTTCGCGCGGGCGAGTCGGACGAAGTCGCGCCCGAGGAGGTCCGTCGAGAGCGACCGGGTGTAGCGCAGTTGGCTGGCGGTGAGCGTCGTCGCGAGGACGACGGTTGGGAGGACGTACCGTTTCGCGTTCTTCGGGGTCAGCAGTTCGTTCCGAAAGCCCGTCGCGTCCCAGCCGAACTGCGTGCCGACGAGGATGAGCAGGAAGGTGGCGAGGTAGAAGTTGGGGACGCCGTAGCCGAGATAGGCGACGGCCGCGCCCAGTCGGTCCGCGGGACTCCGCCGCCGAAGCGCCGTCGCCACGCCCGCGGTGACGCCCACGACGACGCTCACCAGACGCCGGGGACGAGGTAGCCGAGCGTGTACGGCGTGGCGCGCGCCAGCACCGCCACGACGGGCGCGCCCATGCTCTGGGAGACGCCCCACCGGAACCGGAGGACGTTCCCCATCCAGTGCGTCCACCGCCACCACAGCGACCGGTCGAGGTTGTGGGTGGCGCGGTAGGCCTCCGCCGCCGCCTGCGGGTCGTTACCGGCCATCGCGGCGGCGAACTTGACCTTGGCGACGTTCGGATTCTCCGGGACGGTGACGAGGAGGAACACCACGGTCAGGACGCCGACGGCGGCGACGACGGCGAAGACGCTCCGCCGGAGGAGGAAGCCGAGGCGACTCACGCGACCCTCCCGGGCGGGGGCGACGTTCGGCCGCGGCGGTGCCGTTCGGCGCGATGCACGGTGGGATGCGTCCCGGCGATGACACATGAACGTTGCTCAAATCGCGATTCCAGCGTACGGTAGTTTCTTGTCCGTCGCCGCAGTCGCCCACCTCGTGCCACCCGCGGACGAATCGCCGGGCGCACCGGCGGCCGGTCGGGTAGACTGGGACGCCGTGACCGACGAATCGGAGCGGTCGGTCCGGGCGGCAGTCCTCGCCGCGTTCCTCGTCGTCGTCGCCGCCTCGTTCGCCTACGACTACGCCGTCGTCGCGTCGGGCGACCCGCTGGTCCTCGGCGTCGACCCGACGGCGATGGACTGGCTGTTCGGACTCTCGCTGGGCGCGTTCGGCGTCTCGCTCGCGCACGCCGTCACCGCGCGGCCCGAACGCGCCGCCGAGGTGCTGGCGGAGTTCC